>JBGSHQ010000215.1:0-3580 GCA_041752095.1 Bdellovibrionia bacterium | reverse complement strand
CTCGCAGGCTATAAGTATAAATTTTAATCTGAGGTTTATATGTCTACCGCAATAAGAAATCGATTTTCACTCCAGTCTCTACCCGGATCGCTCATCGGAGCGGTCGCAATCCACGGGACCCTTTATCTCGGAGTCGTCCTCATCTTAGGTTCGAACTTCCTCGATTCCCCTCCCGTGCCGATGGTCGATGCCGAAGTGGGATACGAGATCTTAAATGATGTGCCAGTGCCGACTGAAAAGGTTGCGAAAGTCGTCCGCCAACGTGAGGAAACTCCAGTCGAGCCTAAGGTAAAGTCCGATGCCATGGCCCGAGAACTGCAAGATGAGAAGAGTGATGTCGTGGGGACTTCACAGGCCTCGGTTATAAAGCCAGCCTTGGTCGGATCAGAAGGTGACGGCAGTGCCAATGCGACTCCGTTTTATAAAATTAAACCGAAGTATCCCAAAGCGGCACTGATATCAGGCACTGAGGGATGGATCTTACTAAAAATTGATGTGAACGAGAAAGGAGAGGTTGAGAACGTTCGAATCGTTGGAGGGGAAAAGAGAAACATGTTTGAGATGGAAGCAAAACGCGCTGTTGAACAATGGAAATACCGCCCCTTTAAAGACGCGAATGGAAATATTCTTCGAAAAGCTGATCACCAAGTTCGAGTCGAATTTAAATTGAACGATGCAAACACCTAATTGTAGCCCAATCTGAGAGAAAGGATAGAAATCATGGAAACATTATTTAAAATAGCAGAGGCATCTGCACACGGAATTCTTATCTTTATGGGAATATTAAGTGTGGTCAGCGTCGCGATTATGATCGAACGATTTCTATTCCTTCGTGGAATTGGAACTTCAAGCAACGGAATGGCAGGAGAGTTTCGAAAGCTCATCGAAGGGCAGAATTTAAATCACATCGATGCACTTTCTAAAGAGACAAAATCCCTCGAAGGTCGAGCGCTCGGTTATGGACTCACCTTCGTTAAAGAGCATGGCGAGAACGGACTCGATGAACTTTTTAACTCGTTTAAGACGATCGAACGCCCAACGCTTGAAAAGAATCTAAATATTTTAGGAACGATTGCTTCGAACGCTCCTTATGTCGGGTTACTCGGAACCGTGATGGGGATTATGAAAGCTTTTAATGATCTAGCGACTGCTCCAGGCCAGGGAAACGAAGTTGTAATGGCTGGGATCGGACATGCGCTCGTATCTACTGCGATTGGGCTTGCGGTTGCTATTCCAGCAGTTGTTGCGTTTAACCTTTTCAATAAAAAAGTAATGCTTATTTTAAATAACATTGATGCCGCTCGTGACCTTTGTCTCGCATTCACGAAAAGCAGAAAGGCTTAAGTGATTTATGGCAGGAGCAGCTCGTTCGAATGAATCCGGAAACACGATCGCCGAAATTAACGTTATTCCACTGGTCGATATCATCCTCGTTGTCCTTATTATCTTCATGGTTGCAGCACCACTCGTGATGCAGCCGAAAATCGATATCAGTCTTCCGAAAGCGGCGACCGCTAAGGAAGAAAAAGATAAGGTTCCAATGCGGGTCGTACTCGGTAAGAAAGGGGAGTTATTTCTAAATAGTAAACCGATTTCTATCGAGGGTCTCGCCATCGAATCTAAAACATTCCACACGGCGAATCCCGAGACCTCTGCCCTTCTCGTTGCAGATAAAGAGGTAACGCTTGAGATGGTGACAGAGCTTGTAGACGCAATTAAATCAGGAGGCGTTAAAAAAGTAGCTTTCAGTATTCAGAAGAAAATCTAACCTTTTAGCGGGGGGATTAGGTTTATTCTGTTGGGGCGCCCCGGATCTAGCTTCCTCAGAGGCAGGGTCCGGGGCGATTCTATTTATAAAATTATCGATGTAGAAATTTAAACACACCCGAATCGGAATTTCGGTTCGAAGCTTGGTAGCGGTCGAATTCTTCTAGGTACTCGTAATAACTCATTGGGTATCCGGTTTTCTGGCGATGTGATTTCTCTTTTTCTGCGAGTACCTCCTCCAGGCCTCCCGCAACTTCATCCAGCATAAGGTTAGTGACCACTGTTTCGTGAGTCATGTAGGTCGGCATTTTATCTTCTACAAATCCCAGTTTGCGGAGGACTTTTGCTAGTCCACCCTTCGTGTTTAGCCATGTGCTTGGATCGAATTTAAATTCGTCGCGTTCCATCCAGCTATAAATGGATGTGAGAATGGCGTCTTTTTTCCAAACGGTAGGGAGCTTTGAAAAGTCTCGCCACTCTCCGATGAGTGTAAATCGCGGATCGATTTCCATATCGGCTGGAATAAACGACTGAGTTTCCTTGATTCCCAGTCGATCCATCAGGTTACGGTTCTTCATCGAGAGGTGGGATGGGAACTCTGGGATCATCACTTTACCGCCGGAAGCTTTTTCGTAACCCTCTCGCGCGACCTCGGAACAAAACAGATTTCCATGGTCGTGCATATTAAATGAGAAATCATAATGAATAGCTACTCCGCGGTCGAGGTTTCCCTTCACTCGGTCATACATGAGTTTAGCGGAACGATGGGCAAGCTCCGAGTCAGGGTAACGGAAAATGAGTGTTCGCGCTTTTCCATCACTGAGCCAGTCTTTTAGTGGAGTGATGATGGAACCAAACTCGATATGAGCTTCTAAGGTCACTGCGATTTTCTTTTTTTCATCGATATAAACAAGCGCGAGGTGACTGAACTGTGTGTCTTCATCTCCCATTCGGGCGATGAGTGCGCTTGCGTTTGCATTACCGCGACTGAGAAGAATATCACCCGACTTCACACCAGGAGGAGTCGTGAAATGAGGATTTATCATCATATTCGGTCGCATGAAAAAGGGAGGCGATACGATACTTGGGCTTGGGAATTCTGATTTAATTGCTGGCAAATACTGAGGAGAGCGGACACCTGTATTATCGACTCTTAAGGTGGTCGGGTCATACGGTTTCATCACTCGAACTGGTTGTTTATTATTTTTCGCGTCTTCTGCTTCAAATCCAATTCTTCCGACGAAGTCTTCAACACCACGAAGGTGGCGAAACGCTCGATGAATCCGTCTTGCACATTCTTCAGTGAGATCATTTCGGTTATAGAGTCTCTTCATTTGGTCATGAAGTTCGATCCTAGCTAAAAAAACTGACCGCAGAGCTTCTTCTGCATGGGTCTCAACATCATTGCGTGAAAATTTTTTTGGATCTAACTTTTTAACTTCTTCGATCACTCGGTCGAGTCGCGAAGCACAATCAGAGCTCGAAATAGGTGTTTGCGTGAAAGGGGATGTGAGCCCTATGACTTCGTTCATCAGAGATGAAGGAGTGGAATTTGAGGAGGGCGTTCGTTCGGGTGACGTTCGAACGGAAAAAGTTACCAAACCGACTAAAGTGAAGACGCCCAGAGTAAAAATCCAATGTTTATTCATCATCTCTATTTTGCTATGGGTGAGGGAAAAGAGCCGTAATTTTTTTTGGCAATATTTTGGCGGTTGAAAATAAAGAGCCAGGACGATACGTCGCCCTGGCTCTTTGAAGAGAAAAGAGTTGAGAAGATTAGAACTTAGTAAGCATTTCAGATGGAGCTGTTTCG
>JBGSHQ010000214.1:0-3108 GCA_041752095.1 Bdellovibrionia bacterium | reverse complement strand
ATCAAAATTCGAATCCAAATCTTCATCATATACAGGTTCTTCCTTTCAAGATTTATACCTGAAAGAATGCCTCGCTAGAGTTTGAAGATTGTGCAAATTTCTAGTGTATTTCAGCGCTTCACGTGACAAAAAGGTCCATTAGAGGCGGGCACATCTATTGCAAAATACCCACTGTTGAAACCTCTATTAAACGGTATCGAACCTAGGAGTATTTCATCTTGGAAAAGTACATTAAAGCCCCAGTTGAAAAAACTCGTGTAAAAACAGATCGAAGCCTAGAAGACGAAAGAAATAAAACGGATACGATCATCGAAACTAAAAGAAGTATCGCGGAAAATGAAGCTGATAAAAAAACCCAATTAAATCGAACTGAAGCAGATACTAACCTCGCGCAATCACGGGCTGCTGATGATCTAAAAATAGAAGATCGACCCGAAACAAATAAAGAAGCGATACAGATCGAACGCGATCGCTCCGACGAGGCACAGGCTAGTGCAAGACTTGATGAAGACAGGGTAAGAAATAAGGAACGCCTGCAGAAAAGTCTGATTGATGAAAAGTTTCTAGAAAGTGAAAGAAAAAATACCGATAGCAACCTTCTGAATGAGCGAGAGCAAAATGATATTGCTCATGATGAAACAAAAGTTGCACTGATAACTCGCGACCAATTTCTCGCGGTTGTGAGTCATGATTTAAAAAACCCCCTCTCCTCAATTTTGCTGGCAGCAAATATGATGCGAATCAATCTTTCAAAAAGTGCCAAGCAAGATGACGGTTTAAATAAATACCTCACGATGATCGAACGTAATGTCGCCAATATGGATCGATTAATCGAAGATCTGCTCGACTTAGAACGCATCTCAAACAACAAGCTTTTCCTAATTAAGGATACGAATAGTATTGGAGACTTGCTTAAGGAGTGCGTCGACTTACTCTCACCTGTAGCGCAAAGTAAAAAAATCACACTCCAAATGACCCCTCTTTCAAAAGATCTTTCGACTGCGCTCGATTCCGCTAAAATTCTTCAAGTTTTATCGAATCTCATCGGTAATGCTTTAAAGTTTTGCCCTGAAGGAAGTTCCATTACTCTTTCCGCCCGTTCCCTGAAATCAGAAATCGAAATTACTGTAAATGATAATGGACCGGGTATTCGTGAGGATAAAATGGCTGAGATATTTGAACGCTTTTCCCAGTTAAAATCGAACGATCGACGTGGGCTTGGGCTCGGCCTTTTCATTTCCCGTTGGATCGTAGAGGCCCATGATGGAAAAATTAGGGTCCACTCTAAAGTTGGCGAAGGATGTACTTTTTGTTTTACTCTTCCAATGAGCGGTTAATTCTTTGTTAAAGCTGACTACGCTTGTTTCTCGCTAATGAAAGGCCAGAGTAAAACGAGCGGGAGCGCAAACCCCATACTCCCTAAAAGTGACAACACGATAAACCAACCCCAATGCAGTCGTGCCACTCGCCACTTCGTGAGGAGATAGGAGAGAGCACCCATCAGTAAGAAAGCTTCAATGATGAACGCTGCCGAGACTGGGTTTTCTAAAGCACTCATGATGAGCTCTGGCGCATAAAAAGCGCATAAACAAAAGCCACATTCACAGTGAGAAAACTAAAGAGCGACAAACTCCATAAATAGAAGCGTTCTTTTGGTGAATAGATTCGATCCATTGTTTCTAAAAGCTATGGCAAATGGATATAATTTGGGCATCTAAAAAATGCTTGTGCATTCGTATATTATAATATACAATCACTTTTGAGATGAGTTTTTCTAGGGTCGAAATTCTTGAATACCTAACTTCGAGTGGAAAGAACCCCTATCGGGATTGGCTTACGAAGATTCGAGACCGTTTAGCCGCTGGAATTATCCAGGGCCGCATCGGGCGTCTTGAATTTGGTCATTTAGGTGACTGCAAGTCCGTTGGTAAGGGTGTCTTCGAACTCAGAGTTCATCACGGACCGGGATTCCGTATTTACTTTGCATGGCAAGGAGATTCAGTCGTGATTCTCCTTGCGGGCGGCGACAAGAAAACTCAGCCGATTGATATAAAACGAGCGCAAAAGTATTGGCAAGATTATCAGGAGAGAACGAAATGAAATCGAAAACAAGTGTCGCACATGAAGAAGGACTACTAAAAGACTTGAAGGATATGAATTTCGTCGTCGGATATCTGAACTCCGTTCTCGACGGATTATCAGCAGACGAATCGATCGAGCCATTTCTCCTCGCATTGGGCCGAGTCGCGAAGGCGCACGGAATCCAAAAAGTGGCCACAAATAGTAAACGTACTCGTGACGCTATCTATAAAGCGCTTTCTAAGCGAGGGAATCCCACTTTCTCTACCTTACATGGAATTTTGGAGACGATGGGGCTTCAACTCCACGTTCAGAGAAAAAGAGCTTAGACTCAAATGCTAAAAAAATTCTCGCTTAAAGGGATGAATCTAATTATCGGGGGATTTGTTACAACTTTTTGTCTTCTTGTTGGATGTGCTCATCAAGAGTACGAGATATCCCCCCAGACGACCCAAAACGTACTTAATAACGCTATTCGAGAATTCGACCTGACTTCGTCAAGAGACGACATCCTTGTTAATATCGTGAAAATCAAAACATTGATTGAGAAAAACGAGTTAGATGAAAACGACATTCGCGAGGTTGTGAGTCTATATAGGCTCTATCAGATCTCTCAAAACCTGAAGTTCAAACAAAATATTATCCTACATCCTCATTCAAAGTTAAAAATCGAACTGCAATCTTTTTGTCTGGATCCTTCGAGAAACATTCCCTCAACGAACGAGATATTCAACTGGAGAAAAAAAGATCCGGGCATCCCATACTATGCTGAGCTCACGAAACTCTATATGAAGGGAAAGCTCTCACAGGTAGAAACACAAGAGATGATCTGGAATCTGCGAAACAAATCGAATTATGATGATTATCCGCGCCGATATCAGAAAATTCTCGATGAAATCGATCCTAAAGCAAAATTCATTCTTCCATCACAATTAAAGAGCGAGATTCAGAATAAGGCGAAGCAGAAAGTCCTCGAAAGAATTCCCGAGCTAGGAATGCTACAAAATGGGGCTTCACTCATCGAGGGCC
>JBGSHQ010000213.1:0-7597 GCA_041752095.1 Bdellovibrionia bacterium | reverse complement strand
AGATTGAAACGTCATAACAGGATCGAGATTCGATCGATCAAACGGCTTATCGAATCCGATGAATGGATCATTATATTCATCGGTCGACAACAGTCCCATTTTCCAATCCACTTGCCGATTTGAAAATTCTTTCATAAAAATTTCAGTATTATCGATTACGCGTTGTTGGTGCGTACTCATCGATCCACTGTTATCGATGACCCAGAGAATATCGACTTGGCTTGAAGCACTAAAAGCTATCTTTACATTCTGAGAATACTGAACAGGTGCATCGTACTGAGGAAGCACGTAGAGAAAGTCATTATTCTTTCCGCAGCTCGTGGTTAGCCCGATACCAATGAAGAGAGTGAGGAAATTCGATTTATTTAAAAGCCGCATAGTTTATATCCTGATAGCCTTTCTATTGCCCTAAGCAGCGTCCACGTGAGAGCGAGCGAAGACGAAAAAGTTCATCGGGCCAAATGACCCCATCAAATGGGAATACGATCGTATCTTTACCAGAAAACTGTGTGGCTGGATTCGACGGAGCACTTTTTTGGGCGGAAGCAGCGCTGAGCAGCACTTGGTCAGAATCTTTCGTGGCGGCTACTTGGCTCAGTAATTCCACCTTTACGAATTGCATCTTCCGAATGGCTTCAGTCAGCGTTTGTTTATCGTTTTTCCACTGACGTCGAAACTCAGTAATCTGGGTTTTCTTTGCGGATTCTAAATCATGAACGATTTGGTTTTGGGATTCGGTCCAGTGAGCCTGAATTCCGACCGCAGAAACACTTCGATCTGAGAGTCCTTTTAGAGTATTCAGCTCCGATTCCCGAGCTTTTATCATTCGTACAGCCCGTTCAGAAAAACGATCCATCGTTCGGGGGGGGGCGGGTGCATCAATTGCGAGATTAGCTTCGATTGTTTTTGCCCAGTATGCATTCACACGTCGAAACGATTCGAAATCCTTTTCAACCTCACCGTAATAACAAAACTTTAAATTCGAGACCGCGCGGACGAGAAACGTCTCGGGTTGGAAAAGATTTTCGACTGCTCTCGAAGTGAGTGTTTCTAAGTTTCCACGAAGGTGTTCAGTGTCACCCATACGCAACCAACACCACGAAAGCTCTTCACGTGCTGTTAAATACTCAGGCATGCCGGAAGGAACTTTTTGGTAATATGAAACGGCACCTTCAAGTGCCCCTGCACGATAAAGTAGACGAGCAATTTCTAAATAATAGATTGCTAATTTTTTTGGATCTTTAGCCGAAACGAGCCAAGGTTCGAAGTATGTTTTTAAAACCTTGGCGGCATTTCCTAGATCATTCCTCTTAGCGAGTGCAATCGCTGCAGTCTGAGCTAAAAGAGGGCGATAGACGGAATTAACCGGAAGTTTAGCGAGGAGTTCCGCTCCAGCTTCTCCCTTTCTTAAAAAAGTAACAGCTGTAAGCGAAGTAAATACGGAACTTCTGCTCGGTCCCATTTGCTGAATCGTCGCTTCTTGATCTACAGAAAGCTGGAGTGAATTTTTTTCAAACCAAGAATCAAAATCGGGCGCAATACTCTCTTCGAGAGCAGCGGCAGCCTTGCTATTCGCAAAGTCATTCGAATTCATCGAGGTAAGCCACTGATTTAAGAAAGTTTGTGGGAGACCAAGTTGGTAAAGACTAAAGAGATATGCAGCCCGACCTGAGGCACTTAAGTTATCAGGAAGTTTAGACCCCATCGCCGTCCATAAATGGCTCGTCGGTTCGAACTGGTCCTTCAGAAAATTCTTAAACCACGAATTCATTTCGTAGTTTTTACTTCCCGACGCAATCCAATCCGCAAATATTTGGCGAGCGACAGGAGAGGATAGTTTAATTTCATCCATCGCCATAAGGGATGGGGTAATATACGTAGGTTCAGCGGTCTGCTTTACGGAAGTAGTCTCGTTCGGAGATCGTGTCGCATTCAGTAGAGCATCAGCAGCTGAGGCTGCGTATGCAAGCGAATAAGGCATGACAGCGCTGGCGATGATGAATCCAATAGTGATGATTTTACGAATCATTTTAAGAGTCATAGACGCTCCGGACTCGAACTATCACCACCGAACGTATAGCCGACATCGAAATGACCGAGAGTGTGGCGTTCGAAGCTCGAGGAGAGTGTGCGTTGTTCATTAAAGAATTCATTTTGAATTCCAAACCGAACATCGAGATTTTTTCCTGTCCAAAACACGAGCCCGATATCAAATACACCCGAAGTAGCGTTTCCGAACTGGGTGTTGACCATGCCAGGGCCTGCGGCGATATACTGATCGAAGTAGAGAACCTTATCCATGCTGAGTCGAAATTTTCCGTAAAAAAGATTATAGGCAGCTAAGATATGCGCGCGAGTTTTCACGTAGGCTGCATCGGCTACTGTTCGATAGTCTGGGGTATCGGTCATGAGGCGATCAGCGGAGGAAGTGAAGGAGTTAAACCCGTAGGACCCTCCAACGACTAAACTCCACCGATCCGAGAGGTGATAACGAAAATCGAGATTCACCTGGGTCATTTTCAGGAAGGAGCTACCCGAGAAATTTTGTGAAACACCTAACCCCATTCCAAAATGCTTTTTAAGGGTCCGAAAGCGAGACTGAACGGAATAGAGTTTTTCCTGACTTACGGCAGTTGGCGCAATATTCGTTGGTACCTGAAGGTCGTTCAGCTGAGTTTCGAGCGATGCAATTTCTCCATCAGTGTCTGCGAAGACTGATCCAGAGAGAGTAGTGATGAGGAGTGAGACAATTATAATTTTTTTCACGATTTAAACTCCGTATTATTTAATGAAGTGAACGATGGTTTGCCCCATGGTACAGAGCTGAGTATTATCGCAGGCTTTATACTCGAGGATGTAATCGTTTCCCGCTTTTTCAGGGGGAATGTCTGTCCAAACCACCATTGATGCGGCTGCGGGTGTGGCGGAACCTTTGATTACTAATGGAGTAATCGATAGATTCCCAAAAGGTACGTTTGAATCAATTTCAATTTCTGGGGCATCTTCGAGGTTTAAATCATCAGCTCGAACCGTGAACGAAATCGCCAATTTTCCAGTAACTTCCGCTGGAGCGGATAGCAGCGGCTCGGATCGTTTATCGACGACCGTAAGTATGTAGTCTTTCGTGAAAATTTGGCCGTTTGGGAGTCCAGCGGTCATCACGAGGAGAAAATCTCGAGTTAGCGGTTTAGTGTTATCAGTGTTAGAAGTCGAGTTTGCTTCCGTCACCGTTTCGAAATTAGGTGAATAAGTGATTGTAAACTCAGATGGGGACTTTCTCTCATATTTAAATCCAAGAGGAGCCCCGGCGATCGAGAGGTTAAAAGTACCATTGATGAAATCAGGAGAGACTACCTTAAAAGTTTCTACCAGGGTGTTTCCTTCGGTTACACTCAGAGTCGTTCCAGTTTGCTCGATGTCGGGCATTCGAGATACGTTATTCACCAGAATCGATAAATTCCGAGTTTGAAAAACAGAGAAGGGGTCGTCACTCTTTCGAAGTAGAACCTGAACATTCACGACTGCCATCGACCGAGTTGGGGTAGCCTTCGTGTTCACAACATCAAAATCTGGAGTGTAACTCAATTCACCCGTAACCGGGTCAAATATCGCTCCGATCGGAAGACCAGCAATTGATCTTTCAGCGTCAGGGTACGTTGTTGAGAATGAAATCTCAGCCGTTTCGTTCGAAGGCATCACGGCATTTATAGTGGTGGTGCAGTTCTCATTTTCTTCACAGATGAGTGAGTCGTCCATATTTAGGTCACGAACGACCGGGTTAGGTTCCTTAATCGGTTGGATAGGGACAGTCTTGCGTCCATCCGTCGGATAAGGATTCTGATTACATCCAGCGAGTAGGGTCGAGAGTGCAAATAAAAGAACGAGTTTTAGTTTCATAAATTAAGCTCCAGCGGGACGAAGTAAGAATGGATAGTTTACCTTTACGGTGACGCCACCGACAGGCTTTGGGAAATTCCAGGTTTTCATGCGAGCAGAGATGCAGTTTTCGGTTACAGGGTTTCCGAGAGTTGAGCGGGCGACATTACTCTCTGTCACAGCCCCAGCACCATTAATCGAGAACGCCATTGTTACCTGGCCAGAAAGACCAGGGTTCTTCTGAAGTTGGTCTTCGTAGCAGGCGCGTACCTGGCTTAAGTATTTAGCGATCGTTGCCTGGATCACCGTGCGATCTAGCCCACCATCGAGAGTGAGTTCGTTCGAGAGTGCCACTTTCGAGAGCGACTTTCCTTCGCCGGATCCAACCATCGAGTTACCGTAACCGCCTGCTCCGCCGCCAGCACCCTTCGTGCCGATACCGCCGAGTCCAGCGACTCCAGTGTTACCCACCGTCGCGCGGTGAACACCCTGGCCTAGGCCTACGAGAAATTCACCACCGCTTCCTTCTTTTCCACCAGCACCGGCTCCGGCGCTCGCTTCTTTCAGGGTCGATGGCATTCCGCCTAAGGCTTTCGTTAAGTTCTTCTTACCGAGAAGTCCTAAGAATCCGAGATTCTGCTGAATCGCGCGTTTCGTTTCCTTATCTTGGACTTTTAACTTATTCGCGAGATCGCTCGTTTCGCTAGGCACAGTCACGGCCTTTTGCTTCTTCACTTCGGGAAGCATCGTGATCCTTACAGGCTCTAAAATCACCTGCGGAGCCACTTCGGTTTTCATCCGAGGTGTCAGCATGAAGGTCGCTGATACGAAGAGAAGGACTAAGAGCGCGTACTTCCAAATCTTCCCATCCGTATCGAGTTCGATGCCAGGTGGAATAACCGTCGCTTCATCGACTGGAACGAGTCGGAATTCTCCGAAGTTCGATTTTAAATTAAGGCCGGATCCATTCGTAGCCGCCTCACATCCGACAAGATTCGAAGCACGGATTTTACCATCAGCGGACTGAGAGAGGCGGAACTGGCACTGAATATCGTTTTCATGAGCGTGAAGTGCGAATCGTTCGCGGCGTGCGAGTCGACCCGCAAGCTGAGACTTCGGTATAAAACCAAACTGAGAGTGGAAGATGTAATCTTCATCGCCACCTGAAAAAGTCTTTAGCCAGTTACCTTCTCGTGAAGTCAGCGCAATCATTTCAGTTCTTCTCCCGCATCCATGGAAATACGATCTGTAAAGTTTTCGCGAAGTCGGAGTAATCCATCTGTTCCCTGCTGAACGTTACCCGTTACGATGGAAACCTCAGGGCGTTTAATGCCCCCTTGAATTAAAAGCTGTTCGAAATCGACGTCTTTCGCTGCTCGGTATTTCACTTTCGCAGGGGCTGTCCCATTCGGCGCTTCATCGACGGCGAGGGTCGAGGTCGAAGTCAGTAAGGTCAGGGCGAGGATAAGTTTCATCATAGTTATTTCTTCTCCTGCGAAGGGCTGAGTTGTGCGATTCGCCCCTCATAGTATTTAGCAAGTCGGTACTGGTGGTTTGATTCGTAAAGGGATTTTAAGGAGCTGAGTGCAGCCGTGTTTTTCGGTGACTGATTCAGCTGGTTTAAATAAGGGAGTAAAGCGGTCGATGAAACTGTCGTTCCAGTTTTATTCGTGACTACCTCCGCCTCGGATTTTAAGAGATCTGAAATCTCAGATTGGGCCAGTGCCGTGATTTTAGACTTGGTACTCGTATCACTCGCAGCCACTCGGTTCACTTCCGCCCCAATCATTTCGTTAATCGCAGTCACGCGTTCTTCAAAAGGACGAGCCATTTCAGCAAGACTCGACTGGAGCTGGGCCACCTGGTCGGCACTCAGACCGTTAGGAATCGGGCTTTCACGAATTTCCTTCGAGAGGCGTGCGTGAGAGTTTAAAGAGAGTTTAAGGAGCTTCACCCGCATCTCAGAGGGCGAGCCGGGTAGGGTTGTTTCCAAATACTGGTTAAAGTTTTTAAGAGCAGCAACTCGTCTTTGGAACTGGCGCTGACCATCTTTATTATTAAAGCCGATTTTAGATTCAATCCCCTCTAAACGAAGAGCTTCTTTCCAAACGATTGCGTTCCACGCAGACCCCGTTGAAATTTTTTCAGAGAGAAGAATTTTCTTCGTCTCAGGTGTCCCGTGGCCCATGGATTCGACGCGTTCAGCGACGTAAGCAAGATAAGGTTTAGAGAATCCAGGAATCTTTAACCAGCCCGTGTGAAGGATGCCCGCATCTGCGACGGTCGAAGCAAGTGCAAGCTGTTCGGTATCAGTAGGCTTCGTCTTCAGAGCTGCCAGACGTTTCGGTAGGCTGTTTAAGATACGATCCCGATTCGTCATATCGGAAGCAAGTTCGTACATCAGTGCTGTTTTCAGAAGGGGTGCGAGCGAAGACTGAGGAGTGAAAGCTGCTTCCTGAAGTTTAGCAGCTTCCGCAAAACTGCCGCCTGCTTCTAATTCGTTCATGAGGTTTGTCAGGTCGTTCGAAACTCGAAGAACGGCGATCAGGTCTTCATGCCGATCAAGCTTGATCGCAAGTGTCTTCGCGTTCTCACACGACTGAGGAAGAAAGCGCTTAGACTCACAGTAGCCCCGGAAGGTCGAAAGAGCAGCTAGCGTTGATCCCATCGCGACTGCCGACTGGAATTCGGCTTGTGAAGCGACTTCATTCATTTCTTGCAGGTCGCTCTTCAAGCTGCCGTTATTCTTTAAGTTTTTATTCTCAGTCCAAACCTTAGACTGAGCCACGATCCCGGCCATATCTTTCTGCTGGTTTAAGATATCAAGAGCGAGGTGCTGGGACTGAACCGCATAAGTATCGGGTCCCTTCGCCATCGTCAGACCTGAAGTAGAAAGTGCCTGAAACGCAGGGAGTGCGGCCACATAATTCTTTTCGTCGTACTGTGCTTTCGCGCGAGCATATTCATAGGCGCGCGCGTTCTCAGTCGACGGAGAAAGTGCAAGGAGTGCCGTCGCTTCTTCAATCACGACAGCGTTTAACTTCGCCTTCTGTGCAATCCCAATGCGTAGCTCATGAAGTTCGATCTGTTCATCACGCGTAAGCGCGAACGCGGGTTCCACCATCCAAGTTTTTAACTGAGCTAGTTTCGCGTCCGTTTCAGGAATCGCAGCGACTACGCCCCCCATGAGTTTTGTGCGGTCGCTGATTTTAGGAAACACGGAGAGAGTGATATTCGAAAACCGAACGTAGTCTGAGACGCGCGTAGCATCAGTCGTTCGCTCACCATCGAGCTGGAGCGCAAGCCGTTTACACACCTGTTCGAGATTCTTCGAAGAAGTAACCTGCGAAACTTGGGCAGGATCTTTACCTAAGGTCTGAAAGGATTCGAGGTGAAACCTAAAACGATCCCAGTTCCGAATCCCGTAATTTTCTTCTAAAAGCTGGATCGTCTGCGCAAGCGTAGGACTACGCGACTGAACGATTTCTAAAACCTGAATTCCAGCGGCTTTATTGCCCGAGGCAAAGAACGCGCGTCCCAGGTCTCCGAGAAGATTAGGTTGGGTAGATTTCGCAGCCACTTCTTCAATAAAACTTAAGTGTGACTGAGTATTCGTTGGGTCTTCACCCATAAACTGGATCAGATCGCGAATCGCTTCCTGGCGAGGCTGACCACGAGAATCGTAAATCGCTAATTTCATTTCTGCGAGTGCAGGAGCGAG
>JBGSHQ010000212.1:0-6521 GCA_041752095.1 Bdellovibrionia bacterium | reverse complement strand
GAGTTACCTCCATGTTTTTGGTGAAGACCTTCCTGATCAGGGTGAGTTAGCTCTTTCGCCTCGGAGTAAGTTTGACTCTCGCTATCCTTTTAAAAATGCATTTCTGTTTTCGGCTCAGTTGCCAAAGTGGAGAAGACTTTCTGCAGATTTAAAACTACTTGTCGACTTCGAGCATCCAGGAACTATTGTATCGTGGAATTTTAACTATGCGGCTCGACCGAACTGGAACCTCTTTCTCGCTACCGACGTCCTTACTTCATTTTCAGAAAGTGAATTTGCTGATGGGACTGATTTTATAGGTCGATACCGTGAAAATGATCGCGTCACCGGGGGGGTGAGTTATGTATTCTAACTTCTCACGCTCGGTAGTGGGCGCAGCCCTTTTTATCTCGCTGACTTCATGTTCACTTTACGAAGGGCCACCTACGAAAAGAGATGATGCGTTTGAGAAGAGTGATTTAAATTGCATGAAGAATATGCGCGCCACCCTCATTCAGTATTCTGAAGGACGTGCGAATTCTGCCGATGTGAACCGCATTGCCGAATGTTCAATCGGGGCGCTCGATACTTTCGCGAAATACACGCGAGGTGAAACTCGGGATCGATTTACTGCGATTGAAATTCGAAGTTTTCTACAGCGATATTTTTTCGAGGATCTCGTGATCTCGGATGGGTTACTGACCGAGATCATGCACGTAAAACAGGCTTTTCTCGGTGGAAGTTCTACTGACTTTTCTCGTGAGGATCTATCGTCAGCAAAAGATGTGATCAACGCGCTTCGCGCCACACTTCTTCGACTCCAGCTATCGATGCCGCTGACCTTATCGAGATTCGAGCGTGAAAATACTCGGTATGTCGATGAAGCAAGTCTCGCAATTATCGATGCTGCGGAAATTTTAGCCAAAAAAATCTCTGAGAATAAAACGACCTATTCGTTTGAGGACATGGGACGCCTTCTCGATCAGATTATGGGTACCTTTTCGGGGTCCCAAAGTATTCTCACCACGATCCGTAGCCACCTGGAATTAGCCGGAATTATAAAAGAACTTGTGATTGCTCCTGGTAAGCCACGAGAGATCGTTACCTCTGCCGACTGGAGACTCATCGTCCAGGAAGGTTCGAAATGGGGTGTGACGTATTTAAAGTTCTTGCACCTTCAGGCGCAGTATAAAGACTGGATGAGAGGCGAGGGACGCGAACGTCTCGGTATTCTGCTCATGGAGTCGCTCGATCATTTAGATCGAATCGCAGCGCGAAGCTGTCCGAAGTGTACGACGGCACCTGGAATTCCGATCTCATCGCTTCAGCATTTACTGGAACATCTAAAATGGAATGGGAAAATTTTAGACATTCAGTTTGATAAAAATACGCTAGCGGGCCTCTTTACTCCGGTAATTCAGCATGTGCTGGGTGGTTCCGATAAGAGTGAGACGGGGAGAGGTTCGGATCGATTAACGCTTATTCATATCAGTCGACTGCGTTCAATGGTGCAGGATGTTTTAGATGGCACACGGTTTCTAGAGGCGAGTTACGCCACTCTCATTCATGTCGATCATTTCTCAGATCTTGAGGCTGTAACTACCCAGGATTTAGTTTCGCTCGATGCAGAAGAAATTCTGCGAAAACACGGGGGCGTTAATGAAAGCGCGCTTCAGGTAGCGAAAGGATTACAAGATGTGTTTCGTAAAACGGTAGCGCTCGGGGATCACACCACAAAGAATGCTCTTTACGATGGAAGAAATGCATCACGTCCTCGAACCTACCGTGAAATGATTCGTTATGTTTGGCTTCGCCCGATTTTTAAGAAAATCGTAGATGGCTATAGAACAAATGGTCGTGCAGGTCTGAATCTGTCTGAGTTCCAAGGTTTCATTCAAGATTATTGGCCAATTCTAAAAGATTTCAAACTCGTGGGTCCTAAAAACAATCCAAAAGATGACGGGATTAAAAGATTTCGTGAAGCTTCGCTGTTTACCCAAGTCTCTGATGGAAACGATCTCATCGCAGTTGATGAAGGCCTCATGCTCGTTCTTTACATGTTTTCTGCAAATCCAATGTCGATTGATGTTCATAATCGGATGACTTCAATTTGTCCGATTGGTGATTTTGATGATTATGGGAAGCGAACAGTAGAGCCCACCTGTTATAGAAATAAACTTTATAATTTTTCTAGAAAGAATCTGGAAACCTCTGACCTTTGGAAATCCTTTCCAGTGATGATCACTTATTATGAGGGTTTAAAACCCAAAGATCAGGTTAAGTTTCAGCAATATATTGAATCCACTGTGAGAAAAGTGGGGGTCCCATCCACGGCTTACTTTGGGTCAGATGATTCACAGACTCTGGTAATGATGTTTCATTATATTGAGGGTCTTTTCTTAAGGTACGATACAAATTTTGATACTGTTTTAAATCGAGCAGAGGCTCAGGCTGCGTTTCCAGTTTTCCAAAGCACCCTTGCGACCTTAGGGGAAATGGAACTGGACGATAAAAAACTACCGAGTGCATTTTATTGGTTACTCTCGCGTGGGGCTCCACCTGTAGATGATCAGATGAGTTGGCTGAGTTTATATTGGCATGGATTTAATTTCTGGATCTGGCATAAGCGCGCTCCAGAGATTACTGCTGATCGCTTATCGGTACTGAAAGTTTTTTCGACGCTTTCGAAAACACCGAGTCCAGCATCAGCTCCGTAAGGCGTTTCGTAAAAGTGTTTTGCTGGCTTGGATGGTAAGATGCGATAACGGTTCGTCCATCGTTTAGGGTAAATTCCGCATCATGCGCGAACTTCCATTTTCTTTTCTCAGTGACGAGGTTTTTTTCTCGAAGAAATTTTTCTAGCACTGATAAAGCAACTCCTCCGAGCGCGAGATAGACGCGAGCGTTTTCGTGTAACTCGACTTCTTCATGTAAGAAGGACTTACAGTTTTCGAATTCATTTCGGGTCGGTTTATTATCCGGTGGCGCGCACCTGACGGTACAGGTAACCCAGGCATTTCTAAGTTCCAGTCCGTCGTTTCGATTTAGGCTTTTAGCTTGGTTTGCAAATCCGCTTTTATACAGAGCACGGTAAAGCCAGTCGCCACTTCGATCACCTGTAAAGATTCGCCCTGTTCGGTTTGCTCCGTGGGCAGCCGGGGCAAGGCCGATTACGACAAGCTGGGCATCTGGATCTCCGAAGCCTGAAACAGGGCGACCCCAGTAGGTTTCCTGGGCGTAGGATTTTCGCTTTTCCTGGGCGACATTTAAGCAGTGGTTTCGCAGTCGTGGGCACTTATCGCACACGCTTATACGGTGGTTCAGAGATGAAAGCTTTAGCGCAATGCGTGATTTTTTCACTTAGGATCGGAGCTTAGAGTAAGCCGGTACTTGATTCAAGCGTGCGGTATCGTTAGAACTCTTCGATGACTAAAAAGGTGACTGAAAAGGTATCTCCGAAGGACTGGATACGCTCCTGCGAGTTTCATGGTCTAACGAACTCAGAGGTTCTGAATCAGGTTCATCACCGGATCGAGGCTGAAGCGAAAAAATCGGGTCCTGCTCCTGTTCTACTCCTTGATCTCGATTCAACCCTTTATGAAGTGGGTTCCAGGTCGTGGCAGATTTTAAAAGAATGGATCACAACGCCTGAGAGTCGAGAGTTTTCTAAAATCCGAGAACGCATTGCGGGGATGAAGCGGAGTGAACTCGGTTATTCGCTTCTCGAAACTTTTAGCCAACTTGGATTTTCCGTCATGGATACTCATGTCGAAGCAGCGCTTGCGAATGCGAACCAGTTTTGGGCAAAACGTTTTTTTACGGATGACTATCTCGCGTACGATGAAGTTTATCCCGGAGCGCCTGAGTTTGTGCAGAAAGCTTATGATCTCGGCGCAGAAGTGATTTATCTTACAGGTCGCGACGAACCTGGAATGGGTAAGGGGACGCGAGCAAGGCTATTAAAAGATCATTTTCCGTTTGAAATGGATCGAACCCATCTGGTTTTAAAAAAGGCGTTTGAACTCGATGACCTCGATCATAAGGCGAAAGCTACGGACTTCGTAAAGACTGTAGGAAGCTTAGTCGCATCATTCGAAAATGAGCCGCCAAATCTCGTAACCCTTTCAGATATTTTCCCATCCGCTATGCACGTCTTTGTCGATACCGTATATAGTGATCGACACGCAATACCGAAGCCAGGACTTTACCGGATTACCGGATACGACCGTGAGTGAAAATCTAGAATCACCCTTTCTCTTAATTGTTTCGCGCGAAGGTCGAGAGGAGTTTGTAAAAAATGAACTCGCCACTCGATTTTTAGGGGCTAAGTTTTCTTTTTCCCGTCCAGGCTTCCTTTCTTTTAAGCAAGCCGATGCCGTTTCTGCGGGTCAGAAAAATTGGAAATGGTCTTCGACTGAGAATTTAGTATTTCCACTTCGCTCAGCTCTTTTCGTAGGGAAATGGACCGAAGAAAAAGGATTTGCTCTGGCTCCTTCGATTACATCAGACGGGTTGGCTCGTGCTGTTGGCGATCTGTCCCGTGTTCACGTTCATTCACTCGATTTTACTCCGAATGGAAAAGAAAATGAGTTTACCCGAGTTCTCACTCGTGAAGAGCTCGAAGCCCGGTATCCGGGGTGTCTTTCTCTCATGCCATTTATGGGAGAAAAGTGTCGATGGAATGAGAACGCAGCGATTGGAGAGGTGATTCTTCAGGCGATTGCTGTTTCAGATAAAGAAGTCTGGCTCTCGTGGACGAAACTTCGTGAATCGGAGTTCGGATTTCCAGGCGGAGAAAGTCATATCGAGGCTCCGGCCGCCGCCCCATCGCGTGCCTATTTAAAGTTCGCAGAAGCGGCAACACTGGTTGAGCGTAGATTCGGTAAGCCCATATTTAAAGCCGATGATCGTGCGATAGAAATTGGAGCAGCTCCTGGAGGCGCATGCTTCGGACTTCTCGAGCGCGGGCTTCGAGTAACCGGTGTAGACCGGGGTCGGATGGATCCGATCATTACTCAGAATACGAAGTATTCACATGTCGAGTCGAGCATCGGCGACTGGATGTTTCCAGAAGAAGTAAATGCCGAGTGGTTACTCATCGATATGAATGCGGAAGCCCGGATCGCGGTTCGTGAGTGTAAACCACTGACGGATTATATTAAGCGGGGCCTGAAAGGGATTTTTTTCACACTAAAGCTAAATCAGGTTGATTACGCGCTTGCGACTGAGCGACTTGCCCGGATGACGGCCCAAGATTTAGGCGTTTCGATGGTCTTCATTCATCAGCTTCCATCGAATCATCAAGAAATAGCGCTTTTTGGTTTAACGAAAAAGGGAATGGGTCTGAAGACCATTCGGGATTAAGTAGGAGATCATCATGGGTGCACAGTGGAAACATGCAGGACGGCAGTCGAATGCTTCTAAGCGAGGAGCGGTTTTCGGAAAGCTCGTAAAAGAAATTGTCGTGGCGGCTAAAATCGGTGATCCGAATCCTGATAATAATCCAAGGCTCCGTGCTGCAGTGGAGTCGGCTCGTAAGGTGTCTTGCCCTCGGGACACGATCGAGCGCGCGATTAAAAAAGGTGCAGGCTTACTGGATGAAACGATCGTTTATGAACTGATCACCTATGAGGGATTTACCCCTCGCCAAGTGCCTGTGATCGTCGAATGTTTAACCGAGAATAAAAATCGTACGGCCTCAGACATACGCCTCCTTTTTCGCAAAGGATCACTGGGCTCGATGGGATCAGTTGCCTATATGTTTGATCGCTTAGGTGTTGTCGAAGCAACTCGAGCGGGAGTAGTGGGCTCGGTCGATATCGAAGGTGTGGCAATCGAGTGTGGTGCGCAGAACGTGGAACCTCTCGAAGCCGAAGAGGTTCCAGCCGGATCGATCGGCGCTCGTTTTTTTAGTGATGCATCGGACTTAGACAGTATGACAAAGGCACTCACTGCTCAGGGTTGGGTCGTTACGTTGACCGAGCTTTCCTATATCGCGAAGGCAAAGACTGAGCTTTCTGAAGAAGCGAAAAAAGAAGTCATCGAATTTTTAGGTGCCATCGACGACAACGACGATGTTCACCGGATTTATACAGCGCTTTAATCATTTTAATTAATAAGGAGTAATTTATATGTCTGCAAAATCTCTCGGCCCAATTTCAAAGTTCATGAAGCATCATTATCGCCATTTCAATTCGGCAGCGATGATGGATGCTGTTGATGGTTATAATAAACACCTCGAGCAGGGTGGAAAAATGATGGTGACTCTCGCAGGCGCGATGTCGACTGCGGAGCTTGGACTTTCGCTTGCCGAGATGATTCGTCAGGGAAAGGTTCACGCTATCTCCTGCACTGGCGCGAACCTAGAAGAAGATGTTTATAATCTGGTTGCGCACGATCACTATGAGCGAGTTCCTCACTACCGTGATCTGACTAAAGAAGACGAACAGAAGCTTTACGATAAACATTTAAACCGTGTCACAGACACATGCATTCCAGAAGAAGCAGCGATGCGGAAGATCTGGCGCATTATGGAAGAGCAG
>JBGSHQ010000211.1:0-19012 GCA_041752095.1 Bdellovibrionia bacterium | reverse complement strand
CTGCTTTTGCTTTTTTCAATTACGTCGCTCCCTTGTTTGCAAAGGAAGCCCCGATAAAAAGTTCCGATTCCTTTTATAACTCAGGAACCTTAGGAGCAGGTATTGTATTGGGTGAGCCTACGGGGCTTAGCGCGAAGTACTGGATGAACGCACCCACAGCGGTTGACTTTGGGTTATCGTTTTCCTTTTCTGATTATTTTCTTTTTTTCAGCGATTACCTTTACCACTTCCCTGGCGCACTAGGTCAGTCGCAGGCATTCTTTAATCAACTCACCCCGTACCTCGGTATCGGGGGGGTGGTCGCTTTTGCTAATTCTTCTCATTACGATCGCGATCGTCACATTTTTAAAACGAATCGAAACTCTTTCGGACTTGGTGTGCGAGTACCCCTTGGGATCGAATGGCGCCCAGTTCTAGTACCACTGGGTGTCTTTTTTGAAATTGTTCCTGGTTTAACCCTCGCTCCAAGTACTTCGGGTCTGTTCGAGGGCGGTTTAGGGATCCGTTACTATTTCTAATTTACCCGTTTTTTAATTTAAGTTTTTCAAGGTAATCTAGAGCCACAGAATGATGGGACTTCCATTCGGAAAAAAACGAATTTTCATCGAAGAACGGCGCGGGCGTAGAATCGCGGGCGGATTTACGCTTATCGAGCTCATGATCACAGTCGCGATTGTAGGCATTCTCGCTTCGGTTGCACTTCCAAACTACCAAAACTTCGTAGCGCGTTCCAGGCAAACCGAAGCAAAGCTGACACTTGCGGCGGTATATCTCGCGCAAACCACATTTTTCGCTGAACAGAGTAGTTATACGAGCTGCCTCTCGACTGCGGGTTATGTACGCCCAGCGAGTAATATTTTTTACTCTGCAGGAGTGGGGAATTCGCCGGCTACCTGTGGGACGGGTACGGATAGCTGTCATATCCAGGACTTTCAGTCGGGTAACATTTGTCAGGCGGGCGCATTCCCAGCCGGAGGTTTTTTTATCGGGGATCGTGCGATGGGCGGAGTCCCCATCACACGCGCCGTATTTAACGCAAACGTCGCGACCAATATTACGACGAATACATTTACTGCAGCGGCGGTGGGTCGTATTTCTCAGCGCGGAGCCGCGTTTATCGATGTTTGGGTAATCGATCAGACGAAGTCCTTAAGAAATACACAGTCAGGGCTCTAAATACCGAGTAAAACCAAACTCAGATGGTTCTTTTAAAATTTAGATTATCCCCTTAAAATTTTAGCATATGAACCGAAGACCCTGGTTATTGGTCCTTCTCGCAATTACGTTTGTTATTTCACCTTTTCTCTATCCACTTCTCGTATCGTTTTACTTCGATACGCCTCTGACTACAGTAGCGAAAGAAACGCTCGCTATTAATTCGACCTACCGAAATATCGAAGTCTTTATTCTTCCTGTAGTTTTAGGAATCTTTACCTATTTCGCCCATCGTGCGAGTTATTTCATCGTTGTTCTAGGGTCGATCTTTTTACTCGTTCGAAACTTCCTCGTTTTCGAAGCGACGAACGATTCCTTTCCGGTTTCGGCGCTTGTTTTCATGAATTTACTTTTTGTATTCGTGATCGTTTATCTTTCGCGCCGAAGTACGCGTGCACTCTACTTTAATTCGAAGATGCGCTGGTGGGAGACTGACCCTCGTTATGTCGTCGAATGGGAGGGAACGCTTTCACGCTTAGGTGCCCAGCCCACGAAAGTAAAAATACAGAATATCGCTGTCGGTGGGGCAGCTTTAGAAACGCTCGACAGCGGTTTTCAGCCCCACGAGCAGATAAAACTCGATTTTTTTGCCTTAGGTCAGTCGTACAGTTTCGCAGCCGGAGTCGTTCGTGAAAAAAATAGTGAAGGTGCTCCGACTTTACTCGGGATTCAGTGGCTTGAAAAACGCCGAAGTGCGGATGGTAAGAAGATGAAAAAACTCATCCGCGAAATTAAACAGAAGGGTATCCCGACGACGCGTCCTGCTGATCGCTGGCAGGATTTTAAATCCTGGATCTCGCGTCCCGAGACCGGGTTTGATGCGGAGTAGTTTACTACTGACTTAAAAAAGTCTCAGCGTCGGTGACCTGGGACTCTCCGCGTGTCCACGCGAGAATTTCTTCCCGTGCAGGAGTATTCGGGAATCGGGAGTAGGTTTCAGCGACAGTATTTCGTCCTTCAGTTCCAAGCCCGACCCATCCGGTATCGACGAACTTTGGGAGATCGGATTTCATTTGCTCTGCAAACTCTGCGCTTCCAGTCACCTGAGTCGCAGCACGAAGCCACGCGGTTTCTAGAGAGTAAGGCTCGCCTCGCAGAAAATGATCGCGAGTTTCGAGTTCTGTTAGAATCGGAATCCGCGAAAGTACCGCCTGGTTCATCGGATTTATTCCGTGGGCGCTGAGGTAGGGAGCTACCTCACCTGCGCGGCCCGTGAACGAACGAAGATGTAGGAAGGGGCACATACGCGGCCCATCGTTTACCGGATAATTATCCCAGAGCCAGAGCTTGCGCCCGAGAGCCGCCGTAATTTTTGAAAGGTGTGCGGGAGGATATTCTTTCGAGCAAATTTTTGGCCCGGTCCAGATGACGTCGACCGAAAGGTGAAGTTTTCGACCGAGTGTTTCGATATAGTGTTCGGGGCGCGCCCCGAACATTTTATCTAATATCGGATCATCCGAGTAGTAGGTTGGGCAGAGGGTAATCTGCGTAGTGGGTAGAAATTCAGCTACGAAATGTGCGATCTCGACCTGGAGGTCGGCAAGCTTCGCTTGATCGCCTTTCATGTCATCAAAAAAAAGCCCAAGCTTTTTTAGACCTTGTGAGTGGAAGAGTTCTAGCCTTTTAGTAAGTACTTTGCGGGTATCGGGGTTCCACTCTTTATAGATTTCATATGGGCTAAAACCGACTCCGAATTCGATACCCGACTGAATCGATGATTCAGAGAGTTCACGAAGAATGTTTTCGTTCTCTCTCGGGTATGAATCTCTCCACCTTCGGCGGAGATATGAATCCGCCTTCGGCGCGTAGACATAAAAATCGATTTTCGACTCCCGAGCGAACTTTAGAAAATCGAGCCGCTCCGCCTGAGTCCACGGTTTTCCATAAAATCCTTCGATGATTCCGATCGGGGGAAGTCGAATCATAGTTAAACCGGTGCTTCCTCGAGTCCAGACTCGAGCGCTTCTTTCCGTTGTTTCGGGCTATCCTTATACGGAAGGAAAGGAATGACTAAGATGCCAGGAATCGTGCAGAGAATGACCGCTAAGAAAAAGTGGGGGTAGCCCAGGCCCACCTGAAGATACCCACTTAAAATTCCAGCGCCCATTGCACCCATGGACATCAGAGCGGTTCCAATCGCAAAGTGTGAAGTTGCATATTTCGAAGCACTCGCTATTTCCATGACGAAAATCGTATAAGCTGCCATTCCGAATCCGTAACCAAACTGATCGACGAAAGTGATGAGGTACACCCATTCATGGGAGGGCTGAGTGTATGCGGCCCACACGTAAAATAAGTTCGGAATGTGCATTCCGAATACCATCGGCCAGATTAATCGACGAAGTCCCATGCGGCTAATGATGACTCCGCCTAATAGACCGCCTGCAGTGAGAGCGAACATTCCAACCTGGCCCTGAATCACGCCTACCTGGACAGTCGTAAGTCCGAGTCCGCCTTTTTCGACCGGATCTAAAAAGAAAGGGCCCATCATCTTCGAAATCATCGATTCGCCGAATCGGTAAAAGAGAATAAAGAGAACGACGAGCCAGGATTTTTTTTGACTAAAAAAACTCCCAAGTGCTTCGGTAAAGTCAGCTCGAGACATTTTTCTTTTTTCTCCCACTGGCTTATCTGTTGGAACTTTTGGCATCGAGAAAAAAGCGTAAACCCAGAGCACTCCATAAATTCCGGCACCGAGTAGTAGTGCCGATCGCCATCCTAGAGGGATCGATCCGCCAGAGATTGCCCATGTGCCTGCGAGCATGACGAGAATGCCGTTAGCGAAAAGCATGGCGAGACGAAACGCAGACGAACGAATGCCGACGAAAAACGCTTGTCGTTCTGGTTTAAGCGCAAGCAAGTAGTATCCGTCGAGCGCGGTATCGTGGGTCGCGGATGCAAACGCAACGAGCGTAAAGATCGCAAGTGTCGCGACTAAGAAATTTTCGTTCGTCGTCATGAAGGCGGCGACGAGAAGCCCGATCGTGATCAGTCCCTGAGAAAAGAGTACCCAGAAACGCCTGGTTTTATGTCTCTCGACGGCCGGCGCCCAAAGCATTTTTAAAATCCACGGCCATGCGATCAGACTTGTGAGGAGTCCAATTTTATCGTTCGCAACACCCATGTTTTTATAAAAAATAACAGAGGCCTGCTGGACGATAATAACGGGAAGTCCCTGCTGGAAGTAGAGGGACGGAACATAAACCCACGGGCTTCTTTTTTCGTGTGTGTGCATCTACCCCGAATTGTCGGACGGAGTGCGGGGGTTAGGCAAGGGGGAAAAGTGGAGATTAGTTCGGTTCGAAAGCGAGTTTAGGCGTTGAGATCGCTGAAACTGCGGGGCTCCAAATTCCAACGTTCACCCAGTCTGTGCCACCTGGATAGGTTCCAGGAGTTTGTAAAGCGATTGTGCTGTAACCCGAAGAAACTGACCCTGGGTTTACATATGTTCCGCCGCTCGTTCCATTCAGAGCCCCACCTGCGTATAGAGTGGTGTTCCAGAATGTATTCGCTACGGAGAATAGAGAAATTGCCGTTACGTTTTGGCCGACAATTGCACCTTTTAGAGCGGTTCCTCCCGTGATCGTTATCGAGCTATCGACAATCGAAGTGTCGATGTTAACGCTCGAGCTACCGGGTAGTGAGACATTTCCAACAACTCCTCCGAAGGCACCAGTACTACTCGTTATGTTCATCAGACCCCTGACGCGAGAGTTTTTAATATTAAAAGTGTTCGAGCCTGTCGTGCTATAGAGTTGGCCGATTAATCCACCGACTCGTGTAATACCGCCTACGTTACAGGAAGGGATATTAAATTGAGTTGAGTTTTGGTCCATGTTTACGACAACACTAGCAAGAGTGGTTTTTATAACACCGACTAATCCGCCACTATCGTTGCCGCAGTTACTCGCTACATACTGACTGAGTTCGACTCTGTTTCTAAAAAAATCAATAGCGGCATTGATCGTATTTTTTTCAAAAGTTCCGACGAGTCCACCCACGCCCTCATAGCTCGAACCAGTCCAGTTCGAAGTTAGAGTGAGGCCGCTTACGAGGTTATTTATAAACTGAACTCTTCCCGTCGCTTTTCCGACGAGTCCACCCACGCTATAATAGGAATTCCCATTTATAGAAGAAGTTCCCGTGAGCTGGACGCCGTCGATAATAGCTTGACCGTTGACTGTTGCTGCTAAAAACCCACAGTTCGGTGAGGTACACGAAACGGGTGAGGGTGAATTAATGATTAAGTTACGGACTTCAGCACTTCCGAAGATCGATGCGAAGAGTCCTGTGCCGTTTGTAATTGTCATTCCAGTTAAGGTCGTTCCCTGGCCATCTAAAATCCCCTGAAATGTGGGAATGGACGCCGTTATGCTCGAAAGGCTGATCGTACCCGCGGGTGGCATCTTGAAATAGGTACCAGGAACCGTATCTTTAATGGGGAGACATGCTTTCAGACGGATAGGAGTGTCGATTAAATATGCGGTTCCAGCAGATGCACCATTTCCGACCATCGTATCGCATGAATTGTCATAGGTATAAGCTGCGCTGACTCCCGAGCATGCGGATGGATTTCCAGCCGGATCAAAAATTCTTGCAAAATAAGTAGCAGCACCCGGTGGCTGTGTAGTGGACGCAGTTACAACAATACTCGATGTATTGCCTGATGCAATTCCTACCATAGTCGCGCAGCTACCATCGCGGTAAATTTTTACTGTATCGGGTACGGTTAATCCTGCTGAAGCGACAGTGAATGAAGGGTTATCAATATATCCAGGTGAAGAAGCTGGGGAGAGTAGAGAAATAGATGTAACACTCGCTGGGGGAGAAGTGTCTTTTAAGAATGTCCTACTGGCAGTCGTTGCAAAGTTCCCAGCAAGGTCGCTATGATTTATGTTCAGAGTCACAGTTCCTTCACCGGCTGAAGACAGATCAATTAATGTGCTCCATGTGGTTCCAGAACACGCAACTGATCCAGTTCCATCACCACTAATATTTACTGGTTGACCGTTCTCGGAACAAGTACCTGAAATTGAGAATGTTGATACGTTGGTCATATTCACAAAGCTATTAGTTGCAGGTGAAAGAATGTTAACAAGGGGTACGGTATTATCATGAATGATTGTATCGCTGTAGCAGATCGTTTCATTATCGGCGACATCGCGAAATTTAATGTAAACAGTAGCAGTCGAGTTCATCTGGCTGAGGGTCCAGTTCGATTTAAATGTCGATGATGGTTCCCACGAACCTCCGGCAGAGCAACCAGCAGTGTTGGTAATGTACATTTCTGTGGCGCCTAGAGAAGTTAAAGTGAGATCCACGGGATTCACATTTGTATAGGGCGAGTATCCGATCGTAATACTAGCTCCTGTTGGTGCAGTGTCGTCATGAGTGATGGTGTCACCTACACAACCCGTTTCGTTTTGAGCGCTATCGCGATACTTCACATAAACTGCTGCAGCTGCATTCGTTTGACCGAGAGTCCATCCGGCCTTGGATGTCGCATAAGCTTCCCATGCGCCGCCTGTAGTACAGCCAGGAGAATTTGTAACATACATTTCAGTAGCACCCACCACTGAAAGAGTCAGGTCCGGTGTAGAGTCATTTGTGTAAGCTGCTCCAGCTGCTATCGTGATCGTAGGTACTGTAGGCGCCGTCATATCGACAAGAGTCGATGTCGGTGAACAAGTAGATCCTAATACGCTCGGAACTGAGTCATAGCTTGTCACTTTAAAATAATAAGTTCCATCTGAGACGCCAGTAAAAATATGTGAAGTGATTAAGTTGCTCACATTTACAGCTGTCGCCGCAGAAGTGGAGCAGGTTGAATCTGTGAAGAGTTGAACATCTTGGTTTGTCAATGATGCAGTAGCAGCAGGCGTCCAGTTTGCAGTGATACTTGTGGTATTATAAATCGGCTGAGTCCAGGAGAGTGAAGTCGGATTTCCAGGAATCGTCGCGGGAGCGCTCGCTCCACCGCAGTCGATTCGTTTTGCATTTAAGGAGTCATAAGCGATGGTGATTGAAACGCTCGCATCAGTAAAAATATCAGCGGTTGCACGTCCGAGTTCATAGGCCTCTGGATAACTTCCTAGATCGGATTGCATGAAGTTCGAAGAGCAGTAGGCCGAGTTCATAATTCCAACGAGCTGAATTACGCGGCTAGGACCAGATGGAACTTGGAGGTCGATAGCGATGTCAGCCTGACCGGCGGCAAAGGTCACACCGTTCGAAGCGACTCCGCGGTAAGTGCACGAAGTAGTGCCTGCGAGAAAACTTGAAAAATTAGAAATGGGTTTAGGACTGCGTGAAGAATCTGAGATTCCAGGGCCGGTTACGTTAATACCGTAACAGGCGAATCCACTCCATGCTGCTGGTAAAGCAGCGAGAGAGTTCCCTTGAGCAAGTCTCTGAGGGTTAGGGAGCGAAACCGAAAGGCGTGATCCTTCCGATGCCTTCTTTAAGCTACATCCCTCGAGGAGGAAAATTCCCATCAGTGGCACGAGTAAACGAGCAACTGATCCTGTTAAAAGTAAACGTACAGCGTGGATCATATTAATAGTGTAGTAGAGTGGTCAGGTATTGTAAAGAGATGTTAACGGTTAGGATTTAACTGTGTGTCTGCAGTGACTTAGCTGGAATTGCTGATATTTTATAATACGAGTTATAGACACTAATGTCTTTATTAAGTATTATAAATATATGCTATCTGAGAGCACACTTCGGTCAGTCGAGCTTTTCCATCTCCTCTTTACTCGGTCCCTCACAGAAAAGGTCGAGCCCGCTCTATTTACCCTTAAGGGTGGATGTAATCTTCGGTTCTTCTTTAAGAGCATTCGGTACTCCGAAGATATCGATTTCGATGTTCACACGATAGCGCGCGATACTTTAAAAGCACAGGTGAGTAAGCTTCTCGAAGGAGTTCCATTTCAAACGATATTGGCGTCTCGAGGAATTATTTTAGAAGATGTCTCGGCACCTAAGCAGACGGATACCACCCAGAGATGGAAAATGAAGATCCGAAGCTCTAATGCCGGTTCCATTTCTGTTCCAACTAAAATCGAATTTTCACGTAGAGAAAAAGGGGGAGCGAATGGGCAGCGTTCCCACGAAAGTGTCGATAACGATCTCATTCGTTTTCACTCACTTTATCCAGTACTCTGCGGGCATTATTTAAGAGAGGCGGCCATACTTCAGAAAGTCAGCGCACTTGCTCATCGAACCGAAGTCCAGGCTCGAGATGTGTTCGATTTAAATCATTTATTTATCGATTCGGTAAAACCATCGGTTTTCGGTGGGGTCGAAAAAAACGAACTCGAAGCGGCTCGTGAAAACTGCCTTTCGATCTCTTATTCGGATTATCGTTCTCAGGTTGTTTCCTATCTTATCCCCGAGTACCAAACCCACTTCGGCACAGAAGAAGAGTGGAATAAGATTCAGAATAAGATTTTAGAGGTGCTATCGTGAAACTCCTCGACGCATATCGAGTACTATCTGATTTAAAACAGCCGGTTTTAAGAACACTCGATGTTGCTGCATGCTTAGGTGTTTCTCGCGCCTATGGGAGTAAGATAATGACTCGGTTATCGGAGTCGGGATATTTCGCACCCCTCAGTCGTGGAAAATATTTAGACCTACGAGCGGTTTCACCACTCGAAATTCCAGAATACTTAATGGCTCCTTTTCCCAGTTATATTTCTCTGCAGAGCGCTCTTTTTCATCACGGGATGATTTCCCAGATTCCCGCTGTTTCTTATTCGGTCACGACAGGTCGGTCTAAGCGGTTTGATTTTCCTCAGGGTGCATTTTCATTTCATCACGTAGAGGCTGATTTTTTTTTCGGATTTGAAAACTTTCAATCATCAATGATAAAGATGGCAACCCCTGAAAAAGCATTGCTCGATTTTTTTTATCTCTCGCCTGGAAGGTCACGACTCTTTAAGAAGCTTCCAGAGCTCGAATTGCCAAGGGGTTTTAATTTTAACTTATGTCGAGATATGGCCGCTCGAATCCGCTCTCAGCGCAGGCGCTCGATTGTGGATCATTTTTTAGAAGAACTACGAAAGTCCCGTTAATTCGCAATCAGTATCGAAGAGATACTCTTCGTATAAGCGCTCGCTGGAATGTAAGCCGTACTACCGACGCGCGCGAGCGTGTGTGCCGCCGTATCGTAAGTAAACTGCTCGACAGTATTAAATGTAGAAGCACCTGTCGCGACCAGAATTTTCCCATCGGGTAACTCTGCAAACGCCGTCACTCCGGAAAGAACGCTTGGGTTATTATACGCCGAAGTTCCCGCACTAATCGCTGTTGATGTAATCGGATAAGTATAAACCTCATTCACAGGTCCCGTCGTGTTCGAGTAAGAAACGAGTAATCGTCCCGAGGATAAAATAATTCCTGCAGTCGGCATATGGTTCGCCGTAGCTCCCGAAACTCCCCCTAAGCAATCACCGACTACTGTATATCCAGTCTGTTTAATGAGTCCGATTTTATTATTCGGTGATGCGGCTGCATGGAGAAATACGATCGTTCCGCTCGGACCCTGGAGAGTTCGAGAGAGAAGAGTTGTTGCCGTTCCGCATGTGCCAGCAGGAGCATTAATGTAGGGGTTAGCTCCCGATAAAACTCTAGATTTATTACTCGAAAATTTTTCAATCGCCGTTCCCTTACTGACGAGCCATCCACCATCCGAGGAACTAAAAATCGAGCGAAGTTGCGCAGAAAGTGCAGTGGAGTTTGCGATGAAGGTAGAAAAAATGGATCCATTCTTTGCCACTTTATCAATGCGTCGTGAGGCTGCATTTTCAACTAAAACTAAAAGATAGTTATCATCGTAATCGACCATCGAGACAGGGGAGTCACCTGGAAAATTTGTGTAATCCATCACGACGGAATCGAACGCACCGTTTTCTTTATAGCGCACGATCGTATTCGTAGGGGTAGCCATAGTTGTTCCGAGTCCGGCGTAGGTCGTACCGCTTGAAACGTAAATGTATTTCGATGAAGTCGTTGCAGCAGAGGAGGATGAATCACTTTCAGGTACCGCTCCAGGTGCCTTACAGCCTACTAGAGATATCACTATGAAAGATGCAAGAATGATTTTCCTAAACATAGCGTTACTCCTCTAAAACGTACTACACGCTTACTGTTTAGATTTTATCTAGAATGTTTACAGGAGTAAAGATTTTCTTCTTTTCGATTTTACATGAGTGTCTAAAAAGACACAGGAAATAGGCTGCTTTTAAATCGATTTAGTTCGCAATCAGTATTGCCGAAATACTTTTCGTATAAGCACTCGCAGGAATGTAGGCTGTACTGCCGACACGCGCGAGAGTGTGTGCAGCCGTATCGTAAGTGAACTGTTCGATCGTGTTAAAGGTCGAAGCACCCGTCGCGACTAAAATTTTACCATCCGGCATTTCGGCAAACGCCGTCACTCCAGAAAGAACGCTAGCATTATTATACGCTGAAGTTCCGGTACTGATCGTGGTGGAGGTAATCGGATAAGTATAAACCTCATTCACAGGTCCCGTCGTGTTCGAATACGAAACAAGTAACCGACCGGTCGATAAAACAATTCCAGCAGTCGGCATATGGTTCGCCGTGGCACCCGTGACTCCCGCTAAGCAATCACCGACAACCGAGTAGCCCGATTGCTTAATGAGTCCGATTTTATTATTCGGTGACGCCGCTGCATGGAGATAAACGATCGTCCCACTTGGGCCTTCAAGGATTTTCGAAATAAGTGTAGTCGAAGTCGCGCACGACCCCCCTGGGGCGTTAATGTATGGATTCGCACCCGAAAGCACTCGAGACTTATTACTCGAGAATTTTTCAATCGCCGTTCCCTTACTTACGAGCCAACCGCCGTCTGTCGAACTAAAGATCGAGCGAAGCTGCGCTGAAAGAGCAGTGGCATTAGCGAGAAAGGTCGAAAAGGAAGATCCATTTTTAGCGACCTTATCGACTCGTCTTGAAGCAGCGTTTTCAACTAAAACTAAAAGATAGTTATCGTCGTAATTCACCATAGAGACTGGTGTGTCTCCAGGGTTATTCGTATAATCCATCACCACGGAATCGAACGCTCCATTTTCCTTATAGCGAACGACAGTATTCGTAGGGGCAGCCATAGTCGTTCCGAGGCCAGCGTAAGTTGTTCCACTCGCGACGTAAATGTATTTGCTCGCAGTTGTTACTGCAGCGCTGCCTGTGGAAGTGAGTTCTCCGGGGGCTTTACATCCCACAATCGATAGTGCGAAAAAAAATACCATTTCCCATTTAACATTATATTTCACCACGTATATCCCCCCATGATCATGATCCCGCCGAGCGAAAAAGTACTTTGCCCACCGAGATTTGCGTTTTGTTCTTTTAATGCGATTTCAGTAAAAAATCCCCACGGCTTCGTCGGTGGGCCTAGAATAAAATCTGCCCCTGCGAAAATTTCATAACCGAGACTCATTGCAGACTGCGAAGGGGTAAGTGAAGTATAGGTTTGGTCGGGGAGCCTAAGGGAGACGAGCCCAATATTTCCAGTGGCCCCAAAATATATTATAATTCCTTTTTCACGGGGCACAGGAATTGGGTTAATTCGAAATCCAATCGCTCCTGTACCTCCAAACTGACTATAAGTTAAAGATTTAGCTGTGCCCCCATCGAGAAAAGATGCCTTTCCACTGGACGAATCGACTCGAAATTTAAAAATATAGGATGCAAAACTTCCACCCCGAAAGGTCGCAAATTCGAGGGAGTATTGCGCGTTTGGATTTCCCAGTGATTTATTCGTCGCGCCTGAAAGATAGGTTAATCCGAGACCGAGGTGCCCGTTTTGTTTTGGTGCAGCAGCAACCGCCATGGGTGCAGAAAACACCAACACGAAAAAGCACGTGATGAGTGATATTGCTAAATAAGAGTGATTCAGAAACGAATTTCTCACCCTTATTTATCGGAAATATTTAGAGATACCTTAAAAAGATGTGGGGAAGTGTCAGTAGAATGACGCAAAAAATATTTTCTTTGTTAGTTCGATTGATGCCTTATGCCGTCAGCCATGAGTCCTGTTGCAGAAACCGAAATTCCGGCGTCTTGGACGGTTGCATTTCTGTAGTAGAAAGTTTGGGAGCTCGTACCCAAGCCTACGCTAATACTGGTCGTAGTAGTTCCGCATCCCGCAGCAGTATAAAAAAGTCCATTTCCTATTTTATCTAGATTCACGGTCAGTGCAGTACCCGTGATATTCGTGGTTACGTCGGAAGAATTTTTTGTGGTCACCGTAAATGGACCGACGCAGGTATTTGCGGTCGTCGGAGAAGCGGGTCCAGTAATAACAAGTTTTGCAGCTGTTCCGAGTAACGTTGGTGAAAATTGATCATTACCCCAGAGAATAGACCCATCGCTGAGAGCAGCACTTTTCATGTTCGATCCCCAGCATTTAAGTGTACTGCTCACGACCGCGCAGGAAGCATTCTCACCGACTGCTATCGATGTGGTTCCGCTTGTAATCCCGATGACGCTTACAGGAACGTTCGAAACATTTCCATAGCCTGGGGTGGCGTTGCCGAGCTGACCTAAGTCATTATTTCCCCAGCATTTTACGCTCCCAGAATCGATCGCGCAGGTGTGGGAATATTTTCCGGCAATCGCTGTTGCACCCGTTAAGCCAGAAACTGTAACGGGTGTGCTTTGATTCGTGAAGTTTCCATTTCCGAGTTGTCCGTAGTTATTGAGTCCCCAGCATTTTGCTGTTCCTCCTGTTAAAACTGCACACGAGTAACCATCACCCGCGCCTATTGCGATCGCGGTCGTAATATCACTGACGTTTACGGGTGTTGATTTATTATTTCCGCTCGTTCCGTCACCGAGTTGTCCGAATTCATTATTTCCCCAACATCTTACGCCTCCAGCACCTATTATAGCGCAGAAGTGATGGTTTCCTGCAGTGATCACAGATGCGACACTCGCAGCAGCAATAGGAGTTCTCGGGGCTCCATTCGATATCCACCAGGATGTACCTACAGTATGGCCTATTTCTCCAAATTCGTTATTTCCATAACACCGGACTGCATTTGCTTTTATTGCACAAAACCCAGCATACGCGACTGCAACATCTGTGACCGTCGTACCTGAGTTAAATACTGTTTGGGGATAGTAGTCATTAATGTCGAGTAAGACATCGTAGAGTTGTCCGCCCCAACATTTTAATTTCCCATTTTTTACACCACATTTCGGTGCGTACATTCCATAGCCGAATGCTAATTTAGTAAAACTCATTCCCCCATCTATTCCCCCGTCGGGGTAATCGACGGGAAGGCTGTCATTAGTCCAGCTGTGATTCACTCCCCAGCATGAAACTAAGCCAGTCGTGAGAAGCGAACAGTTCTGGTTTGCATTCATGATAATAGTTGAAGGGGTTCCAGTCATATTCAGTGAAGAGAGTGGAATTTTTTGGATTTGGGGGACTGCATTCCCGTGGGTACCATTTTGATTTTGTCCGAAACATTTTATTATACCGCTTGTAGAAACGGCACATGTGTTTCGTGGGCCCGTAGTCACGGACTCTACTTGGGAGGTAAGGCCTGGCACATCCAGTGGACCTTGGAGATCATTATCGAGAGCGCTCACGCCGCGTGGCCCTTGTCTGTTATCTCCCCAGCATTTTAGTCCCCCGAATACGATCGCACAGGTGTGACGAAATCCCGCACTGATACTGGTTACGCCGAATGGAAGACCCGGAACTCGCTTGGGAAGTCGGATTTGAACGTCGTCTTGTCCGTCGCCAAAGGAGTTATTGTACTCTAATCCCCAGCAGTATGCTCCGCCGTCCTTTACCGCACAGACATGCCAGAGTTCGGAGGAAACCGAAGTTACTCCACTTGTGAAACCAACGACTTGTTGGGGGGTGTTTCGATCAGCCGAGCTATCACCGTTTCCAAGTGCGAAATTTCCTCCTTCACCCCAACATTTTAATCCTCCGTTTTGGATTGCACAGGCCACACTGGGCCCGACAGAAATCGCTGTTACACCCGATGTGAGTCCAGAGACCTGTTGGGGGGTGTCGTAATCTGTAAAGTTACCATTACCGAGCTGTCCGTAATTATTAGCACCCCAGCACTTCACTCCATCGCCGATGAGTGCACATGAGAAGAGTGTAATATAACCGACACCACTTGCACCGATTTGTTTTACATTGCTAGTGAGTCCACTCACTTGGACAGGAACCCCGCTATAGGGATAACTAACACTAGCGTCTCCAAGGTTTCCATAGTGGTTATCTCCCCAGCATTTCGCTGAACCACTCATGACTGCACAGGAGTGACGGTATCCAGTAGAAATAGAAGTTACATTTGCAGTCAGCCCCGAAACCTGGACAGGAACGGTGACAGGATTGTAATTATTTTCACTGGCAAAAGTTATATTTCCTGTTTTTCGGGCCATGCCCCAGCACTGCGCGGTTCCGCCGACGATCGCGCAGGTGGAATCATTTACGGTATCCCACCATTCCCCACCATTAGTCGATATTTTATAAACTCCAGCGATGACAGTCATTGAGAGGTTAGCTGTTGTGCTATAGGCAGCTGCTTGAAGGGTGAGTGCCCCGGCCGAAGCACTTTTAAAGTAAAAATAGGGAGTCGAAGTCGCGTTTGCTGCGATAGTCACGGTTGTAGTCGAAGTCGTGCAGAGAGGGTCGGAATAAAAAGTCGATCCGCCTGAAAGAGTTACAGTCGTTAGAGAAGGAGCAGGGGCATCGTATCCATTCGCATCTTTTCCGGTAACTTGCATAGCTAAGGAGCAATCATTTTGGGCGACAGTAGTTGGACCTGTGAAAGTGAGTAATGTCGGAGAAGAAAAAGTAATCGATGAGGTAGTGAAATTCGGATTTACCACATTAGAAGAGTTCTGGACGAAGACATAAACTTTTCTAGAACCCTGGGCCGTGAGTGTAACACTCGTCGGACGGGTGGAGACGAAACATCCGTTGCCTGAAGCAGGAGTCGCAGGAGGAGCTGATGCCGAAGCCTGCTCAAACACACACCACTTCGTGGCGGTATAATCATCTATGATGAGTAAATTATTAACAGCTACGGTTGTTTCAGTCTGGGAGCCAGTCGCCGGGTTCATCACCCAGGTTGATGGATTAGTAGAAAGCGTGACGAGCTGGGCATCGGTGAGACGTGTTCCGTAGAACCGCGCTTCGCGAATCCAGCCGTTAAAGGGTTGCGGAGTACTATTTGCGTAGTTAATTCCAAAAGTCATCGAAGTCGGAGAAGCAATATAATTATTTGCATTAGTCACCGCTCCTGCTGCCGTGAGACCATTCATGCGAGCAACTGTATCTCCAGAAGAAATAGTGAAGCCCGTTTTAAAATCAGATTTTCCGAGTAATCCGGAATTATAATCAGCGGTCGCGGTATGTGTCGTAGAACTTATCCACCGATCGACTCCAGTGTACTGTCCGCCCTTACCGTAGAGTCGATAATCACTCGTGTCCTGGTTTGCAGCGCCTGAGTGAACACGAAGAATTGCACCGGTGTCAGTCGATGTCTCAGCGAGTGAGCTCATTCGGTGGTCGTTGGAATATAATTCGTTCCAGAGCTTACCGTCGTTCCACCCGACAGATTTTGGTATTCGATTTGCGCACCATAAAGAAAAACATGTCCTGATCCATCGCCGTTATAAGTATCTCCCCCGTTATAAAGCTCTATTTGCATGTCGAGTGAGGTACCGGTATCCGATGTTCCAGAAACGCTAGCTCGGTACCATCCATTCTGGAGTTTTTCGATTTTCGATAAATCAGCGACCCAAGATCCCCAAGGAGTGGGAGCGGTTACGGCACCCGTGGTTAGGTTTACAAGCGTTAAAACACCGCCGCCTCCACCAGACAGTGCTAACGCAATTTCAGTCCGAGTTCCTGCTTTTACATAAATCGATGCTGAATATTTTTTTGCACCTCCTGCTGTTGTTATTGTTTGTCCCATGTAGTGCATGCTTGCGCTCGTGGTATCTTCGATCAGTGCCTCCGCAGAATAACCTCCCATGGGATCGAGTGTTACTGTCGTATTTGCAAAAACGGATGCATTTGTTTTCCACCAATTCCCATGATCAAGAGTTTCTGAATAAGTCAGTAAATTAGTAGAGTTCTCTTCTATCCGAATTCCTCGAGGAGCATGGGAGATGGGATCAAAATCATAGCGTGGAGTATTGTAAATTGCAGCCGTAGTCGTCGGGATGTAAGTACTCGGACTATTATTTCGTTCGACCTGGGCACCCCAGAGATAGATGTTATTTCCAGTATTGCCAGCATAGCTAATCGTAAAAGCGTCTGACATGTGGGTGACCGCGAAGACGACAGATGTGGCGACTGCGTCAGTCGTCGTATTTATATACAGGCGGTACCACCCACTTCCAACAGAAGTGATATTCGCATTCGTAAAGATAAAACCTTCTCCGGCGCTGTAATAATTTTCCACAGCCCCTGTGCTTAAGTTAAAAACGACGCGAGAATAATTGGTTAACGTCGAGTCCCCGAGTGTCAATGCTACGCGTGAACGGGTTCCTGCTTTAACGTAAACGCTGCCCACATAGGGTTCACTCGCGGCAAGTTTTGTGATCGACTGCGATACCTCATGCCGTCCTGTCGCTGCAGTTTCGGTGAATGTATCTGCTGTCGAGGTTGCGTCCGGTGCGGTGGTCGAGTTCGAGGTAACTGACGAATTTAAGTTCGTCCATACCGAGCCCGAACTAGCAGTATTAAAGACTTCTGAATAACGTGCAATATTATGAGCGGCAACTCGAAGAAGTCCTGTTTGGTCATAATAGGTCGCTGCGGGCGCTGCGTCTGCACGTGAGAATGTGAATGCTTGTGTGCCCACCTGAGGCACGATCGTGTTCTGGGTGAAGTCGAGTTTAAAGGTTGGTGCGGGGATACCTGAAAGCTGAGTACGAAAAAAAGCACCTAGATTATAATAAACCGCGCGCGCAGATTCGCTCGCAGTCAGAACCGCAAGTATGGAAAAAAGGATTACGCCGACGAATCGACGTAGAGTGAGCTTTCGAGATACGTACCGCATAGTTATCCACGGGCATTTATGCCCATTTATAATAGTATCGGACGCTCGGGGGGGGGGGGGGGCAAGATGTTTCAGTAATTACCCTGGGTCAGCGCTATATTACCTTAAATATAGAGCACATTAAGGTTCTTTCGTCGAAAATCACAGGCTCGATATCCTCGGAAGTGAGAAAAAGTAGTTTTGCTCCAGAGTAACTTTTTAAAAAGCTCGAAGCCGAACGACTCTCCGATAGTGAAGGTTTTTTTCCAGAGGATATAATAATACCTAAAATTTTTTCCTGAAGTCGAATCACGATAGGAACGCGAGCATGATCCCGTGTTAAGTACATTTCGAACTGTGCGTCCTGATCGAGCTGGTAAGCAAACTGTGTGCGAATATTTCGGTAAACAGCAGTTTCATGCTGCCGAACTGTGTCGAGTACGCGGTCAGAGTAGATCCATTCTTCATACTGATCTTCGAGGAGAATCGTTTCTTTTTTACGTAATGGAATCGGAATACGGCGAATTAAAAAAATAGACTCCATTGCGTAAAGAAGTTTGTTTTGGGTTGCGGGTGCAAGGCCAAGTTGGCGTCTAATTTCTGCAGAGTTATAAGGCTCGAAGGGATGTTTCCCAATGTAAACGAGAAGCTTCTTCATCGTCGATATCGGGGTTCGAATATCACTCACAAGCCCTAAATCACGACTCAGAATGAGATCATGTAAATCATTTAAGGCCTTTCGCTTGAGTTCAGCGCTCCGAATAAAACAAAGACCTGGTAGTCCTCCGTTTTCTAAAAAAATTTCAAATTCCCTTTTAAATCGAGTCGCCGATTTTCGAGAATTTAAACAGCGAAGTGAGTCGTTAGAAAAAATACGGTGATTGAGCAGGTTTGGAATAATATCAGCAAGGGGCTCTCCAGCGAGCTCTGACACCGAAAAGGGAAGCATTTCGAGTGTCGACATTCGGCCCGCGAGTGATTCGCGAATCGCTTTGCGGCTCGTGAACCGAACAGATCCACTCAGTATAAAACCACCCGGCTTTTTATGAGTCCTCACCCATTCTTTAAGGGTAGGAAACAGTTTGGGTTCCATTTGGCACTCATCGATAGCGAGGGGTGATTTATGGGTAGCGCTAATGAAGCCCTTTGGATCGTTATTCGCAGATTCTAACTGCTCGACATCATCAAGGGTACGGTACTCATTTGCTTCAGAGGCGATAAAGGTACTCTTGCCGACCTGGCGATGTCCAAATACTCCGATAATAGGGCTAAATCGGAGCAATTTTCGGAATAGGCCTTCGAGGTGTCTTTTTCGGGTATGCGCCATATGTGTAATATATCAGGTGACCGTATTTATTGCACCTATAAGTGTAACATATCAGGTGACCGTATTTATTGCACTTAGGTAGATTTTACCTAAGGTGCAGTACGAATCTCAGTATGCCGAATTAATCCACCGAGGCTGGCGGCATATCCGAGTGTTCCGGCACTCATGATGAGGACTACGATGAGGGTTTTTAAAATAAGAGGAGCAAACCGTTTCAGGATATCGATTTTAACCCCATAAAGAGCGATGAGTGCCAAGCCGCCACTGATGAGGGTTAAAATAAACCCAATCTCTGCCGCCTCTTCATGATTATGAATGAGCGCTTTCGTAACTTCTGGAAGAGTCTTTACAAGATCTTCCGCAGGCTCGCCTGTTAAAAAGGCCGCGATCGAAGCGAGTGCAACCCCAACGATAAAAAAAT
>JBGSHQ010000210.1:0-4456 GCA_041752095.1 Bdellovibrionia bacterium | reverse complement strand
ACTTCCGACCAGTTCTCTGGCTTCTTTTTTAAGATCCAAGCAAACATGGATCCTTCTCACCGCGACCGAGTCGCGTTCATGCGCGTGTGCTCAGGCCACTTCGAACGGAACATGGAAGTCACCCATGCACGGCTTGGGAAGAAAATTAAACTCTCGAAGCCTCTAAACTTTTTCGCCCAGGAACGCGTGATCGTAGATGATGCGTGGCCAGGCGATATCGTCGGCATGCTCGATACGACAGGCGAACTTCGTATCGGTGATACGGTGTGTACGACTTCAGGGAGTGAAAAAGTATTCGAATACCAAGGCGTGCCTCGGTTTAGCCCTGAACACTTCGCACAGATGATTATTAAAGATCCGATGAAGCGGAAACAGCTCCAAAAGGGGCTTGAGCAGCTTTCTGAAGAAGGGGTCGTTCAGATCTACCGTCAGCGCGGAATGGGAGATAAGGATCCTGTTTTAGGAGCGGTCGGAGCACTTCAGTTCGAAGTTCTCCAACACCGCCTCTTAGGTGAATACGGAGTCGATACGAAAATCGAAAAAGTCGGATTCATCCACGCACGCTGGGTAGTCGGCACCGATTTAAAACCTGAAGAATTCGAACGCCGTGAAGATACGCGCTGCCTAGAAGACCGCGATGGACAGCCAGTCATTCTCTTTAAATCGGACTGGAGCTTACGCTGGGCAGTCGATAATCATAAAACGCTCGAATTCCGCACGACCGCACCAGAAATTCGCGGGACCGGAAAGAAGAAGTAGGCATGAACGCCTACGAATCGGGACTCCAGAAAAATATTCCTGCTGTTCTCCTCTATGTTTTTTCTCGGTTTAAAGAAGGCGGCGAACATGTGCTCATGATTCACCGGAATGCGAAAGATCGTCCCGGCGATTTCCATGCCGGTAAGTGGAACGGGCTCGGCGGTAAGTGTGAAAACGGAGAGTCATACCGGGAAACGGCTTCGCGTGAGCTCTTCGAGGAGTCGACATTAAAAATCTCCGCAGGAGATTTTAAGTTTCTAGGTTTTCTCCAGTTTCCAAATTTCAAGCCAGCAAAACAGGAAGACTGGTCGTGCATGATTTTCTACGCCGAAGTTTCTGAGGCAATTGCTCGTTCAGTTCCTTCGTCTGTAAACGAAGGCTCCCTGCACTGGATTCCATCGGGAAAATTAACCGAGCTAAATCTCTGGGACGGCGACCGCGAGTTCATCCCCTACGTCATAGAAAAACGCCCATTCACCGGATGCAGCTGGTATGTCGACGGTAAAGTCTCACGCAGCGAAATCACTCCCCTCACCCTCTAGGAATTTATGGATAATAAAGAATTTATAAAACTGATGACTGGATTTCCGATGAAGAGCGAAGTCGAGGTCCTTATGCCGGACGGGACCTATACGAAAGAAATCGAAGTGAAGCGGATCTATATTCCTGAGAATAAGGAAAAGGGCACTAAAGGACGGAATGTTGTCCAAATTGTGCCTAAAGTGAAAAGCTAATCCCGAACCAAATTCATCACAGTCTGATTACCGGCCGTATCTCCAACAATGAGTTGGAAGCGGCCGGTAGCATTTAGAGGTAATGGAAGACGAATGAGGAATTGACCCTCTCCATAATTTCCGTAGGTCGAGACCGTTTTACGAGTAGTGGTCCTAAGCGAGGGAATAAAGAAATTTCGAATATCGACCCACTTACCATTCGCATCAGCGAGCCAGGTTCTAAAATCCCAGCCTGATGCTTCACCACTTTCGAACACCACAGAAAGATAGGTTGGTGTTTGGACATACTGATTTCCGTCACGGGATTCGGTCGTAAGAACGACAAGTTCATTTGACGTTTTTGGAACAGAAGCCCCCTCTACTAACGGGACACCTTTTCCTTTCGAATCAATCGCATAGGTTTCGAGAATTTTAGGAGCCTGCGTATCAGTAACCTCGACGGAAAACTGCTCAGGATTCATCCTTACGCCATCGGCACGAACAATATTATAATGAACATGATCATATTCAGAAGACCACTTCGACACATAAGCGAGTAATCGTCCTGCCTCGACTCGAACACTCCCAGGATTTTTTATCCCCGCATTCAGAAGTGAAACGATATCACCAGGAAGAGTCTTCGGATTCACATGGTGCATCTCGTAGCGATATCCAGTATCCGTAACTACAGCGACTTCGAAATAAAGACTGTCCGTAGGTTTACCATCCCACGCCTTCCACCATTTCGTGTCACTCCCATCAGACTCCGTTTTATATCCGTAATAGCCTGCTTCGAGTTTTCCAGAAACGGGCGCTCGCATCTCCGAATAAGGTTCCGCACGGAGATCACACCCACCGTGGTAATACTGTCCAGTACCGTAATTTTGGTACTGAACATAATTCTGAGCAATCGATGCTGCCTGGCTCTTAAAAGTAACAGGCCAAGGAGCACCACGTTCAGGATCCGTTAAAGTTTTTTTGTTCACTCGAACACGGGCGACCGGCTTCAAGCCGAGAGTCAGAAGTTCTTTTTCAGAAAGAATGCGTTCGTCTGCCAAAACGGAACTTACGGATAAGGCAACACCACAGAAAAGAAGGAATGCCTTATTCACTTCCGTTTTCTCTCCCGATGTAACCGAATACCTTCTGCAGGATTCGAAATCGGTTTTCCGTCTACCTCAGTAATGACGTCTCCATTTTTAAGCCCAAGCTTATCATAGACGTTAGCCGTCTTTTTGGGTTTCGCTGCGGGCGCATTAACTTGAGCCGCATCTATCGTACATCCCTGGGGCTGCCCATTTTCAAAATGAGGTACACAGCTACTGGATGCGGGCTTCGAATCCTCCGCAAACGTACTGATCGCCGATATTAAACCGATGAATAAAAGGGATTTCTTCATCCCCCGATCACACCACTAAGAATACATTTGGTCAATCAGAGGGCGAAACCTTTGCTCAATGACATTTCGCTTCATCTTCATCGTGGGCGTCATCTCACCATCATTAATTGCAAATTCACGGTCGATGATTTTAAATTTTATAATCTGCTCGAAGCTCGCCAGGCTCTAATTTACGCGGTCAAACTCAGCCTGTACAAGTTTTATCGTCGCAGGATCGATAACAACTCCGTCCTTCGTTGCACCCTTAACTTCTTTTAAATCATTCAACGCGGACTCAGATAAGGTGACTAAAGCGGAAAGAAATTTCCGGTTATCCCCGACTAAACACACCTGTGAAATGAAAGTTGCTTCCTTTAACTTCTCCTCGAGTGGAGATGGAGCAATCATTTTTCCACCGGAGGTTTTCATAATGTCTTTTTTGCGCCCGACGATTCGAAGCAAGCCTGCCGCGGTCCACTCACCGAGATCTCCCGTGTGGAGCCATCCATCCATAATGGTAGAAGCGGTGTTTGCTTCGTCCTTTAAATATCCTAAGAAAATATGGCGCCCGCGAGAAAGAATTTCACCATCGTCACCGAGCTTAAATTCACATCCCTCGAGTGGTTTACCGACCGTTCCGGAACAGTCCTGCCCGATGATCGTAATCGAAACCATTCCCGTCGATTCGGTAAGTCCATAACATTCGACGATCTCTAACCCGAGTCCACGAAACCATTTCGAAACATGCGCGGGTAACGGTGCGGCGCCAGATGCCGCTAAGAATGCCTGATTTAGGCCGAGCGCTTTTAAAATTTTAGTAAGGACTAATTTCTTAGCCACGGGATAAGCAATCATGTCCACCGGAGAAACGGGTTTTCTGTGGATTCGCGCATCGTTCACGCGTTTTCCAACACCGAGTGCCCATAGAGCGAGGGCTTTCTTTGCACCCTTCCCTTTTTCAACTTTCGAAACAACACCCTCCATCATCTTTTCCCATACGCGGGGAACACAAAGGAGCAGCGATGGCTGAGTTTCGACTAACTCTGGGCCTACGTTTTCAAACTTCGTACAGTAGTTAACTAAATAGCGCTGCGAAATTCCCACGCCAATAGAATGGAGTTTTTCAGCAATGTGACAAAGTGGAAGGAATGAAAAAAGAGATGCGGTAGCAAACGGAAGTTTCCACCTGTTAACGATCTGATCCGACGTGAAAGTCAGATTATCATGCGATAGCATTGCGCCTTTTGGGTTCCCGGTCGTGCCGGAAGTGTAAACCATGAAGGCAAGTGTAAACGGATCGATCTTCGCTAAAAATTCATCCACCGTTCGTCCTGCAGCGAGCTTCTTTCCTTCTTCGAGTGCACGGTCATAGGAAATCGCTTTAGGACTAAAGTTGGTATCGCCTTCAAGCACGAGTAAAAGCCGAATAGAAGAAGGCATCTGCTTCCCATCTTCGAGAATCTTTTTAAAGTACATTTCATTCTGAACGACGAGCACACTTGCGCCCGTGTGGTTCAGTACATAGTGAATGTCTTTCGAAGTCGAATTCGGATAAAGTCCTGCACTCACGGATCGAACGAGCATGAAGGCGAGTTCCATATGAACC
>JBGSHQ010000209.1:0-5004 GCA_041752095.1 Bdellovibrionia bacterium | reverse complement strand
GGGGGCAAGCGCTAGTTGGGGTTGACCCGGTGTACCGTGTGAGGGAATACTGCTTCTTAGGAACCTAAGCTATGAAGATTTGCCTCGGAATCACAGGAAGTATCGCTGCTTATCGAAGTGCTGATGTTGTTAAACGTCTGGTCGGTGACGGCCATGAAGTTAGGTGTGTTCTGACCGCAGGCGGTAAAGAATTCGTGACTGAGAAGGTGCTGGAGACCTTTTCGGGTAACCGCGTTCTCTCCTCTGATGTTTTTAGCTCTTCTCACTTCGCTACCGACCATATCGCGACTGCGCGCTGGGCAGATGTTTTCCTGATCTACGGAGCCACGGCAAACTTTCTCGGTCGACTGTCTGCAGGTTTAGGCGATGATTTTCTTACCCTTCAGCTCTTAGCGTTTCGTGGCCCAGTGGTGATTGCTCCTGCGATGAATCCAGAAATGTGGGCGAATCCGCTCGTGTCGTCGAATGTCGATCGGTTAAAAAATGTTGGATACCATTTCGTAGGTCCAATCGAAGGACGTGTTGCGTGCGGCGAAGTCGGCGTTGGGCACGTCGCAACGGATGATGAAATTTTTTCAAAACTGAATGCCTTAGGGGCATCGGTAAAAACATCGGGCGCCGGTGGATTAGATATTAAAGAAATCCGCGGGAAGCGTGTCCTGATCTCCGCTGGACCCATGCGAACTCCACTCGATCCAGTCAGGTTCGTCCAAAACCGATCCTCAGGTAAAATGGGATTATCGATCGCTAAGGCGTGTGCGAAAGCAGGAGCAAGCGAAGTCGTCATTCTTCTTGGGCCTGTTGCTTCGGATATTCGAGCTGACTTTAATGAATTTACTGTCCATGCTTACGAAGGCCCGAAGGATTACGAAGAGTCGCTCCATCGCCTCTTTCCAGAGTGTGACCTCTTTTTCTCAGCAGCCGCTGTATTAGACTTCGAAAGCGTTCCACCTAAGAAAAAAATCGAGCGATCCGAGCTAGAAAAAATGGGAAAGCTTGAGACTGAGATTCGTTCCGTCCCCGATATCATCGCGAAGTTTGGCCGAATTAAAACCGCGAAGCAAAAGGTCATCGCGTTTGCGGCTGAATCCGGAACTGAATTAGAAATTCTAGAGCGTGCGAGTGGAAAAATGCGGAAAAAAAATGCCGACGCGATGATTGCGAACCCGGTATGGCCTGGGCTTGGACCCGATTCGGATATTAACCAGGTTTGGATTTTAAAACCAGGAGCGGAAGCCATCAAGCTCGGGCCGTCGCTAAAAAACGAAATGGGTGAGCCCATCCTTCGGGCTCTTTTTAATCAGTGAATACGGTCTGCTCCTACTACGATTTGGGCAGCTGTCGATCGTGTGTGAATTTGCCCGAATCCTATCCGACGCAGATCTCTAAAAAAGAAAAAAAAGTACGAGCTGCTTTCTCTGGATTTGGGGCTTACGAATTTCTGCCCACGGTTACCTCGGAACCTCTTGGTTTTAGGAACCGAGCAAAAATGGTGGTTACGGGGACGAGTGAAAATCCTGTGATTGGACTTGGCGGTGAAGTGGAGCTCGACCAGGGGAGAGAAATTTTAAACTGCCCGATCCACCATCCTAAATTAAATAAAATCATATCGGCGCTTCCCTCCTATATCCGAGAGTATAACCTCATCCCTTACCGGATAGCGGACCGAGAAGGAGAGTTGAAGGCCATCATCCTCTTTTACTCTTCAAGTACCGACGAACTTTATGTTCGTTTTATTCTTCGGTCGAAGGAATGTGTCTCTCGGATTCGGAAACTTCTTCCTCGCTTACAGGAAGAATTTCCAATGGCTGTTGTGGTTTCTGCGAATATCCAACCGATTCCTCACGCGATTCTTGAGGGCCCAGAAGAGATCATTCTGAGTGAGGAAACGACTTTAAATCATCGTATCGGTGGGTATCGATTTCGGCTAAATCCTCAAGCGTTCGTTCAGACGAACAGTGGGGTTGCGACGAAACTTTACACGGAAGCGGCTCGATGGATTCGGGCAGCAAAAGTCTCCAGGCTAGTTGAATTATTCTGTGGGCAGGGTGCTTTTTCTTTTTTTGCGGCAGATGGGGTTTCTGAAATTCTTGGGGTAGATACAAACGCAGAAGGCGTTTCTGCAGCAAATGAATCGGCGAAAGAACAGGGTTTAAATCATATCCATTTTAAAGCTGCTGATGCTGGATTGGTACAGGAAGAACTCACGGAGTTTCGGCCTGATTTAATTTTAGTGAATCCTCCACGACGAGGATTAGGCGGTGCAGTCGATCTATTATTAAAACAGTGTGCCCCGCGGGTGATTTACTCGAGCTGCTCCCTCGATTCACTGATGAAAGATCTAGAACGCCTGAGTGTTCATTATCAAGTCGAACGCGTCCAAGTTTTCGACATGTTTCCGCACACAGATCATTTTGAAGTTTTAGTAAGTCTCGTCCGGTGGGAAGCGTGAAAACATTTGATCGGCAGTTTGGAAAAGCGTTTTTCGAAACTCTCCCTGCCTCCCCTGGTATTTATCGCTTCTTTAATGAAGCGGGTGATTTAATCTATGTCGGAAAAGCAAAAAATCTAAAACGAAGGCTCTCTCAGTACCGAAATGCGAAACGGCGTAAGGCGCACGCGAAGATGCGTAAGATCGTGGCCGATGCATTCAAACTCGAGTTTGAAATTTGTGCAAACGAGATCGATGCACTTAAGCTGGAAAATTCAGTCATTCAATCCCATCGACCGAAGTGGAATGTGGCGGGTGCTTTTTATTTTCTCTACCCGATGGTGGGTGTGAAGATCGTCGGCGACGAACTATTCCTCTGTTACACGACCACACCTGCTTGCTTTCCTGGGTTTATTTTTCATGGGGCGTTTCGCTCACGAGAAAGAACGCGTGAAGGATTTTTTGCACTGATGGAGCTTCTTCGTCTCATCGGTCATCCGGTCGCAAAGGGAAAGCTCCCTAAGCCTGTTAGTCTAGAGGGAGTTAAAAAACCGGGTTATGTTTATGGTTTTCGACAGATTCCACCTGAATGGTTTAATCGGTTAGAAAGCTTTTTCCGAGGTGAAGATTTTACAGCGATTGAGGAGCTTTCCGTTTTACTTTTAGAGCGGCCTACGGCGGTGGCGCGAAGCGAGGAAACTCAGGAGTTTCTTTATTCGATCAGACGACTCTGGCGACATGAGATCTTAGTTCTTAAAAAGGCGTGTGAACGGGCGGGGTTTAAGACTTATCCTGTGCCGCAGAAGGAACGGGATTTGGTGTTCATCGAGGGATTTAGAAAATAAGGCGCCGTACTCAGAAAGTACGACACCCTACTTTATGAGTTGCTACTAATCGAGTAGGCTTGGATTCTTTAGAATGATTATCGCCGCAGTCATTTTCGCTAGATAATTATCAGGGCTTCTTTCATTTCGTTCTAACTCCCAAGGATCCCGCGTTCTGTATTTTTTTATTAATCGGAGGACTTGGTTTTCTCCGATGTTGTAACCCAGGAGTGCAAGACGCCAGTCTTTTTTAAGTTCCTGATGGAGTGAAGTAAAATACCTCATAGCCGCCAGCGTTTCACGATTTTCTACAAGTCGTTCATCAGCACCAGGAGTATTCGGAGCGGTAATATTTAGGCCGTATTTTCTTCCCGTGCTTACGATGAATCCCCAGAGCCCTGCGCCAGAACTATTCGGGCTATTATAATTTCGGTATCCAGATTCTACAATTGGGACGGCGAGCAGTTCTTCTGGCAGTTCGAATCCTTCGATTTTAGTGCGAATCATAGATTCATAAATTTTCATCCGAGAGAGAGCTACCTTCATGGAGTCCCGAGAATTTTCGTTTTGGAGAATTCTGTTTAGCTCCTTAAAAACAAGGTCGTTCATATCAATCGGGAATTCCGAACTCCGCTCTGATTTCTGCGCATAAGTTTCTGCTTCATCTCTAGAAAGCCCCCGCGACTGGATGAGTCCATGTGCGGCGTAAGCAGAACCGGCGATGAGGGTCAGGGTACCTAGAATAACTGAGAGGCGTAATGATTTTGAGATTGGGACAGGTTTATAGGTGAATAACATTTCAATTCTCCTCTTGAGAAGTTGACCCGCATTCCCTGCGGCCATGCTGGTGGTACCGACCATCTGGTCAAAGGGAGTGAGGGTCTGTTTTGCTGCCTCGATGAGACAGCTGCCATATGCATGCGATGAAAAACCTCGAGTCCGGATGAGGTATTCGTCACAGGCAAATTCTTGTAATTGGTCATTCATTCGATTCCACGCATAGACTGCGGGATTAGCGAAGAAGATGGATTTTATGAGCTCCATTCCGTAGACGAGAACGGTGTCTCGTTGACGGTGGTGTTGGAGCTCATGAGCGACCGATAGCTTAAGTCTATTTGGGTCCAGTAAATAATTTTCGGGTAAGACAACATAGGCTTGGCCGCCGCACCATGCAGAGTAAGGAATAGTGGCTAAAGGGGATACGGAGATTTTAACTCGTCCAATTTTTCGTATGACAGGAAAACCATTTAAAGATCGTCTTAAACGATAAAAGTTAAGAAAAAATCGAAACGCCAGGATTAGAACTATGAGAACAGCAATGAGTGCGATAAATGCAATCGCATTCTTTTTATAATCAAAATGAGATGAAGGATTGAGCTCGTTATTCAAGGATTGAACTTCTTTTATCGATGGAAGTTGGAGAGTGAAATTCGTGTTTAGCTCGTTTTTATTGAGTCGAATGAGTGGAGTGAAGAATTCGTTTTTTGGGATGATGCTTGTGCCGAGAGAGACGGTGAGTGATGTAATTAATGTGACTCTACCCATTTTAAGCCAGAACTGCGCGGACATCCGTTCAGATCCGATGAGCGAATACAGTGTGCGAAACAGGATGAATGCAATTGCCAGGAGTGCATTCATTTCCAGATAGAGTTTCATCGTTTTTCTCGTTGATTAAGAAGTTCCTGGATTGACTCCAGGTCTTCTGAAGTGAGTTTCTTACTGTCTAGAAGTCGCCTTACGAGCGCCCCT
>JBGSHQ010000208.1:0-7255 GCA_041752095.1 Bdellovibrionia bacterium | reverse complement strand
AGAAAAACGGGAACCAAAGGAAAAAAAAGGGGAGCCTCAGGAACAGTATCGAGTGGTCATTAGTAGCGAAGCTAATGCGCAGTTAGAGGTATTTTTGAAGAAGGCTAGCGAGGGTAATGAGCCGGTTGACCTTGGCAAATCCGATCTAGCTAACTATGTATTTTGTAATCTTAGTCGCTTTCTAGAGGAGTCCGATATTAAGACAATTCGGAGCCAGCATTTCGACGAGCGAAAGGTTCTAAAAGGTCTTCTTAAACGCGTAAGCGACGATTCAGAACTTCCCCAAGAGCTTAAACGCGCTCTCCGCGAGTATTACGGCATTGCCGATAAAGAAAAGAAACGTGCCAGACATGGCGTAACTTCCTCTCCGTCTGAACCCGAATAGTTAGTTGCCTAAATTAGATTTTTTGGCCATTTTGCGCGATTTTTTGAGGCTTTCTAACATCTCTCGTCAACGTCCTTTTCTTGAAGGAAGTTGGTCTTTGGAGTAATATGGAAACTGAACGAAATCGTTCATTGCTCTTTGAAAATCAGAATCATTGCAAACAAGGTGAGAAAGTTCCGCCGCTAGAAAATGTGAGATGGCTCACCTCTAGCGAAGCAGCTCAATACCTAAGAATCTCGATCAGCAGTCTGAAAATGATGGTTTATCGGGGTCAGGTTAAGGTTCGAAAACTAGGAAGACGGAACCGTTTTCTTCGCGACGAACTTGAACGGCTTTTTGTGTCACCTGCTTCAAAAAAGGAAGCATGAAATGGCACAAAAAGAAGTAATTGAGAATGGAGCTACAAAACTCATTATCTATATCAGCGTTAACTGTAGCGAATATCCAGGCGGAAGAATTCAACGCAAGAAACGCGTTGAAGGAATCGCCAAAGGTTCCGCTAAAGCAAACGCTATCGAACGTGAACTTCAGCGCGACGCTGAACGCGAAAAAGCTCGTAGAGAAAACGACGGGATATGCTGGGAATCACTTCTCGGAATATACGATATCTATGCGAGCGAGGAATTGGAGAAAGGCAGATGGTGCCAAAGCAAGCAAACGCTTGGCGAAGCAATCAGCTTTCTTCGAGCCTGGACTAAGGATTGGTTTTCCGAATCCGCTGCCAGGATCTCCGCTTCAGACGTAACTAAGCTCTTTCATCAAATGAAAGAACAGGGTTGCTCGGACTCTTCCATTGGGAAACTTCGAGGCGATATTCGTAAGGTCTACGAGTTCGGAATGCTCTTCGATCATATCCACGGGGTTAGGCATAGTCCTACCACTGGAGTAACGATCAAGAGTCGTCGTCGCATGAGAACGGAAATTCTCAGAGATGATGAAATTAAAAAACTTCTGAGCTGCGCGAGGACATACGAGCCCGCTTGGTATCCAATCTATGTGTTCGCGATCTATACCGGATGTCGTAACGGGGAGCTTTATGCCCTCAAATGGAGCGACATCGATTTTCAGGAACGCATGATTACAGTCCAGCGTTCTTACAATAAGAAGTTCAATGAAGAGAAATGCACGAAGACCGGCGAATGGCGCCGAGTTTCTATCTGCGAACCTCTTTGGGAAATTATTGTAGAACTGAAAAAGGTACACGATCACGACATGCAAAGAGGCGCTTGCAAAAATCCCGGCTACGTTCTCCCCCGCCCAGGTTTATGGACGAACGGCGAACAGGCTAGGAAGCTCAGAGAATTTTGTACGGAGATCGGAATTACCCCGATCTGCTTTCATACTCTCCGGGCATGTTTTGCGACCGAACTTCTAAAACGAGGCGTTGATGTTCCAAGCGTTATGCGAGTCGGGGGCTGGAAAAGCCTAAAGACTATGATGCATTACGTAAGACTATCCGGGGTTAGCGACAGAGGGATCACTGATCCCCTGGACTACCGATCAGAAGACCCAGAATCGACCAATAGGGCCTTAATGAAGGCAGTTGGAGAAACCTATGGGCATGAGAAAGTTTATGCGGCGGAGGTGATCCCTCTACCAACCCGAAAACTACCAAGTTTCGGGAGGTAACAGGCTGGACACTGCCAGCCAACTGCCAAGCAGTCCAACCGACTGATTTTATAGGCCTCACGCCGAGGCAACCAATTAAAGAAGGCCCCGAATCGAAAGATTCGGGGCCTTCTTCGTTTATGGGGGATGACAGAACAAAGCCTGCGAACCCAATTAAAACAGCGATCCACTCACCCACATCCCTAAAGATGCAGTCTCCGATAACGATGCAGTCCTACCCGTCGATGCATCGAAACGCTGTGAAGCGAGCGGGAAAGCCTGAACGAAAGGATAAACCGTAATCGCATCATTAAACGTATAAGAGTAACCGACTGAAAGTGGAATAGCTTCGAGAACCCATGCGGGTGAAACATCGTTACTCACCATCGTCGCCTGAGTAGGATTCCAAGAAGACCCTACCTGCTTCACGTATCCAATCGCAGAACCAAACGTCAGAGCTGATTTTTCTGTGAAATTATAACTCACGGTCGGACTCATCCAGAGACCGAGCTCCGGTTTATTAGCACCAGTTCCACCTGCAGCTCGTGCCTCAGGCTCAATTGCATCGCGGTCCTGATATAAGAAAAATCGAGGAGTCATGACCGTAAATAAACTCCATTTACTTCCCTTAGGGGCGTACTTCAGGTTTGCGAATAAACCGGGATTCACAAGCACTGTACGTTCTCGGGCCGTATAACCTGTAAGCGGAGACGGAAGAAAGGAAGGAAAGTCTGTATTTAAAGCTCCGGTAAGCGACCAGTCGTCGCCGCTCATCAGTTTTCCAGAAACCCCCATGCGTGGGGACTCCCAGATAAAACTATTAAAATTCTTTCTCTCGGTTCCGTTGTTAAAAACGATGCGAGTCCGTGTTTGAAAATCGAAAGCAAGGTTCTGAGAAAACTTATACTTTAACGAAACCACGTTAAATGAGTTCATTCCTGTAAAATCAGGTCTGCCAATTTCGTTGGGTGGATAATCCCGAAGATCAGGATCGAGTCCGGGTCCACTCATAAAGGCAAAGTAGTTCATCCCAAACTGAGAAGCCTTTTTTGGGCCACCTACAGACTCGCTTTTTGCAGTCGAAGCATTTCCAGTCGGTAGCGGAGCTGATGCCGTACTTTGGATCTGATCTACTGTCTTTTTAGGTGAGGCTTGAGACGGTTTAACTTTCGATGCTAAAGCAGGAGGTGAGAAAATGAGAGTAAAGAGGACGACTAACCCGCTAACGAGAACAGGCCATGTTTGGGATTTCACGCAAGGATCTCCTTCTATTGGATTCTGACTACCGTTAAATGCCTAGCGGGGACGGCCGGCAATTCTAACCATAATTACGAGAAAACCCACCCTATCGTCCAAGCGTTAAATAGTGTGTCTTGCATAGCTTAAAGTGATGCTTGTTTCGATTCACTCCTAAAAAACTGTAAGTAACCAGCGGTTCACGTCCTCGAAGACCTGTTGCAAGCTTTCTGGTAAATCGACGTACTGCTTTTGATGACTTATCCAGGTCTTTTCTAGATCCGGCTCGATCCATTCTTCATCCAATCGAGGCAATATTTTTGCCGATTTAAATAAATACGATAATTTTTTTGAGTCGATATCGAATTTGCTTTGACTCAGCCTCCATAGATCATCGTAGTCTTTCATACGAGTGTTACCGGAGCCGAACCGTACGCTCGCAAATAATTTATCGGCAATAATATTTTCGATTGAAGCCGATAAAATTGAAACCTTCTCGTCGATCGGAGACTGTAACTCTGTGGTGTCGGTCTTAAGCTCATAAACAATATCGAGATCAAACTGGTTTTCTGCTCCTTCGTCCGTCTTGTATGAAAGAGTAAGTGCAGCTCCCGATTTTCCGTTTTGAGACACTCGATTAAATGATTGAATCGAATACAAAATATCGTCCGATCCCTTACAAGCGGCTATAAGGATCTCTTTTACTGTTTTGTCGGAATTGCTCTTTAAAGTTGCAAAATCCAAATCAATCGTTGATCGCGGAGTATGAATATAAACCCAGAGAAGATTTCCACCCTTCAAAACGAAGTCGTTTGATTCCCGATTTAAATTTTCGACGAATCGAAACATTACGTAACGCAAAAACGCCGATGGTCCGTGTAAGTCATTTTCCGTAGCCCACTTTTTTGCTCTCGCTCGAAGCCCCTTTTCTTTAGCCATCCGCCAGCTCCTGGCGTAGATGTTGAAGCACTTTTGTACCGACTACTTCGTCGTACTTTTTAATCAGATCAACCCGAATCTTTCCGGCAGCAATGTACCGCTTAAGCGCCTTATAAAAATAACCACCTTTCGGATCGATCCGATAAGCCTCTGTAAGTGCACGCTCGGCATCGTAAGTTTTCACCTTGATTCCGAAATAATTTAAGTTCGTGATTCCAATCAATCGAATCTCCGGAACTCGATGAATTTTTAGAAAACGATTCTTGATGTTTTTACGGCGGGAAATATCCAGGTCCACTTTTTCGATATAGTCTTGGGCGAATCCATGAATGACAAGAGACGTACGATTAGAGACGACTCCTTCAGGATAATACTTTGCGGCCACCGCAATGCTTGCGACTAGTGGATCAAGCTCGTTTGAGCCATAATATCCCCCACCCAGCCGCTGAATGATGCCCTCGGCGGCAGCTCTAAGAACCGTTGTACGGTTTCCAACTAAGCGATAAAGCTCCGAAAGCTTCATCACCTTTTCTTTTTTCAGCGCCTTGATCAGGGTGGTTTTCATGGGCAAAGATGATTTTTGGGGCATGTATAAATATTGTCATGAAATATATGATTTGTGACAATATTTATACATGACTCAGAAATCTTGAATTATTTAATAATATCGGTTTCTTATGCTTAATTATCGCAACTAATCCGACCCCTATAAAGATCTGAAACCTTGATCTCCATCCAGTTTTCAGGCTCTCACCAAGCACCCACTAAACCGAGCTGCAGGCCCATAGTACTCGGGTTTGCGAACGCGACCTGGGCGTGGATACTGAAGGTGTCGACTCCGGCTTGGAGCCCGATCAAAGTTCGAAGCTGGAGAGGTGTTGCTTTTTCTTGATCCGAATCCATATCGACGTTCACATTCGTGAGTCGAGTCCCATTCGCAGAGAACGTACCGTTATATGATCCCTCAGTACTCGCACCTCCCGCGTTTATGTCGAGTCCGAGCCCACCGTAGAGATTAAAGATCTTTAGAAATTGAACACCGGTGACCACATCCGTAGGCACCGTAAAAACATTCGATACGAGGCTGAGATCCAGGGTTGAGAGCCAGACCGCTGTGGTTCCGCCCGCAGTCGATGAGAAATTTACCGGCATGGCATAACCAATCCGGGTTCGCGTATAGACCAGGCCTGAACTCAGCCGGAATCCAGACCACCCAAAGCCGTAACCCCAGGGACTCGGTGGCTTAAGAATGTAACTCCCCCCGAGTCCGAAGTGAAGAAACTGGTACTGGAGACTTTTCGCCTTTAACGAAAGCGTCCCAAACGAAAGCGCGTAACTCATTCGACTAGGGTCGATCGCGAGCCCAAACGGCTGCCCGATTTTATCTCCGGCGATCGCGACCGTTACAAACGTCTGAGCTCCGAGACCAAACCCCGGAAGTTTATTCGTGGTGGCTTCGCCGTTTGAGGCGGATTCATTTTTCCGTGTCTGCATTCCTCCGGTCACCGAAATGCCGACCCAGTTCCTCACGTCACCACTCAGAAGTCCCGGCGAGAAGCTCGAGCGCGAGCTCGCGGCGTTTGCATTTCCCGATGCACCGATGAAGTCGGATAAGACTTCCTGACTAAAAACCGAATTAAAGGACGTTGAAATCTGAGAAAGAGCCGACTGGCAGGTAGGCACATCTGGAAACGCCGAGCAATCCGTGCCCGAAAAAGTCATATTAAATCCACTGGCACGAGCCGCGGATAGCGGAAATAAGATCAACAGCGCGGCACCTAAAAACCAAGTTTTCATCTGGTAAAGATAACGAACGGCCCCCTCACCGGCAAGCAGAGGTTTTAACTAGACGGGACAAGATGTCTACGGAATGATCTTCTCAGTAAAATGACGGATAACACCCAGAGTCGCCGTAAAATCGAAAAGCTCGAATCCCTCGCTTCATTCCTGGATTCGAAATATAAAACACCTTTCGGTTTCAGCATCGGCTGGGACGGGATTATCGGACTGATTCCAGGAATTGGATCCGTCATCACGACTGCTCTTTCAGCGATCATCGTTTTTCATGGAATTCAGCTTGGCGCTTCGGCTTTCGTCGTCATTCGCATGATCTTAAATATCATCGCCGATAATCTCATCGGCGCAGTTCCCATTCTCGGATGGTTTGCCGATTTTTTCTGGAAGTCGAATCTTAAAAATGTTTGCCTCCTCCAAACCTATCTCGCATCTCCCGAGTCGACGAACCGAAGTTCGCGCTTCCTGATCGGAGGAATTGTCGGTGTCGCTTTTATTTTCATAGCCGCACTTATTCTCATCGCAGGTTTTCTTCCCTACCTTACGATCACTTACCTCTACGGTTTAATTAACGGTCAGTTCAATTAGGGGATACTAGAATACATGCAAACAACCTCTCGAAGTGATCTCTGGAAAGTCATCGGCGCATCTTCAGCAGGCACCCTGATTGAATGGTATGACTTTTATATTTTCGGGAGTTTAGCGACCTTAATCTCTGCCCATTTTTTTCCTAAGGGTGACTCCACACTTGCTCTCCTTTTAACCCTCGCAACGTTTGCGACTGGATTTATCGTCAGACCCTTTGGTGCCATCGTATTCGGACGCATGGGCGATGTCGTCGGTCGTAAGCACACTTTTTTAGTCACCCTGGTCGTCATGGGCGGCGCCACCTTTCTCATCGGCTGCCTCCCCACTTACGAAGATATCGGCATTTTAGCCCCCATCGCGCTTCTCTTTCTTCGACTCCTTCAGGGCCTCGCTCTCGGTGGTGAATACGGTGGTGCAGCGACCTACGTTGCTGAATATAGCCCCGACCGTAAGCGCGGATTTTACACGAGCTTCATCCAAACGACTGCGACTCTAGGACTTTTTGTTTCTCTCGGCGTGATTCTCGCAACTCGCTCCCAGATGGGAGAAGAGCGTTTTCAAGCCTGGGGCTGGAGAATTCCTTTCCTCGTCTCAGTCATCCTCGTTGTATTTTCCTACTTCATTCGCAAGAAGATGAAAGAGTCTCCGCTCTTTGAAAAACTGAAGGCCTCGGGAAAATCCTCGAAAACTCCTCTTCGCGATAGC
>JBGSHQ010000207.1:0-8234 GCA_041752095.1 Bdellovibrionia bacterium | reverse complement strand
GGCGGCAGGTTTTTCGTGAAATAAAATTTTAGCTGCGAATAGAAGTGCTAATGGAATTTTAAAAAGAGTATTTAATCTTTTTTTAAGACTGACTCCTTTTAATGAGCCGAGAGATAAAACTTCGAGGGGATAGTTTGCTTTCGGAACTAGCTTCTCTTCAATTCCACCCTTAGCTCCGACAAAAAGAATGCGGGCCTCCGGATAACGGGCTTTCCACGCATCTGCGATAGCGATCCCCGCAAAGAGATGCCCACCCGTTCCACCCCCCGTTACGACGAGCGTCGAGTTCATCGTGTGCGAACACCTTTCGAAATATTTAAGAGAATACCGATCGCAAAAAGATCAACGATGAGTGCAGATCCACCGTAACTTACAAAGGGTAAAGTGAGCCCTTTTGTTGGAAGTAATCCAAGCACGACCCCCATATTTACAAAGGCCTGTAGCCCGAGCGCTAAAGTAATTCCCGTAGCCGCAAGCGAAGCGAAACGATCCTGACGAAGCTCCCAAGCGTCTGAAGCCACTTTTAGTCCTCGGTATATGAAAAAACAGAACGCAAGTATAACCGCAATAATTCCTATAAATCCGAGTTCTTCCCCGATGACTGCAAAAATAAAATCGTTGTGAGCTTCAGGGAGATAAAATAATTTTTCTTTCCCATTACCCAGACCTACACCGAAGATTGATCCGTTATGTACTCCCAGCATGGATTGAAGAACTTGGAAGCCCTTTCCAAGTGGGTCTTGCCAAGGGTCCAAAAAAGTCATGAGACGCGCTCGTCGGTAGGGAGATCCCATAATTAAGGCCGCACCACACGAACTTCCAATAAGAAGAATCCCAGTCAGGTAGCGTTTCGGTACCCCTCCTAGAAAAAGCATCAAAAAGATTACGACGGTAATCATCACGGTAGAGCCGAAATCGGGCTGAAGAAGGAGTAATACCATGACCGGGAGTGGAACAATAAAGCTTGAAAGGACTCCGGGAACAAAACGTCGAATCGAATCTTTCTTTTTTTCGAGTTGGCGAGCAACAAAAAGTATCATTGCAAATTTAGCAATTTCTGCCGGCTGAAATGAAACAGGCCCTAACTTAAACCAGCGCTGCGCTCCAAGAACGCGCGTTCCGACGCCGGGGATAAGGACGAGCAGTAATAATAAAAAGGAGAATAGAGAAATGGGGTAAGCCCAATCGGCCCATTTTCGGTAAGGGACCCGTGCTGCGATGAAGAGAGAGATAAATCCCGCAGTCGCAAAGATGAGCTGCTTCTTAATGAACGCGAAGCCGTCCCCGGTTCTCTCTTGTGCATAAATAAAAGAAGAACTGTAGACCATGATGAGCCCGAAAATGACGAGCATCCCGACCAAGCCTAAAAGGACGAAATCAACTCCTCGAAATTCGGTTCGAATGTCGTCGCCAATTTGATCAGAGCTGATGGACCAATTTTTTGAAGTAATCGCCTCTCTCCTCATAGTTCCGGAACATGTCGAATGACGAGCATCCAGGGCTTAGGATAATGATATCCCCGTTACGGGACTTTTGGAAGGCAAGGAGCACGGCTTCTTCAAATGTTCCAACGAGATAAGTTTCCGCGAAGTCACCGATCGCTCGGTTCATCTTTTCTTTTGCCTCACCCATCAGGATCAGGAGCTTACAGCGCTGGCGAACCACCTCTGCAAGGGGTGTGAAATCGAAGTTTTTATCCTTCCCACCCGCGATCAGAATGATCGGATTAGCTGGAAAGGCGCCGATGGCCTTTAGCATACTCTGAGGGTTAGTCGCCTTGGAGTCGTTAAAGAGGAAAACGCCATCTTTTTTACGCACAAACTCAAGACGGTGGGCAATACCCATAAATCCATCGATAGTCTTCTGAATAGCCTCTGGTCGAATCCCCATGGCGCGCGCCGCACAGATAGCGGCCATGAAGTTTTCCTTATTGTGTTCACCGTAAACGCGAATTTTGGAAACGTCGTAAACTTCCTCTTTTCCAAAAATCTTAGTGTAGATCTTTTTCTCAGAGGCGATGTAGTAACAGCCGTTAAAGTTTTCAGCGAATTCACCGCCAATTTTAAGTGGATTTTGTTTTGTGATCCACATGAGTCGCCCAGTGCAGTCCTGACCGAAAGACTGTGTGACTGGATTATCGTAATTTAAAACAACATAGCTGTTTTTATCACAAGCCTGCAGTAGGCGTTTTTTTGCAGCAATGTAGGCTTCGTAATTTGGATAGCGATCGAGGTGATCGGGCTCGACGTTCGTCACCACGGCTACGGCAGGAACCACCTTCTGGGTGAGTTCGAGCTGAAAACTCGAGAGTTCAGCAATAACGACATCAGCACGTGTACCTTCTGTTAAATAATCAAGAAGCGGCTTTCCAATGTTTCCACCTACGAATGCAGGGCGGTTATCCGCCTTAAACATTTCGCCGATTAATGTGACAGTCGTTGTTTTTCCATTAGTCCCGGTGACCGCAATGAGGGGTTCTTTAAGAGCAGCGGCGGCCAGATCAATTTCGTTAGTGATCGCGATGTTCATTTCGCGAGTACCGTCGAGAGGTTTAATGTTGAGCGGAACGCCAGGGCTCATCACAACCATGTCAGCGCTTCTGAAACTCAGATCATTGTGTTTACCGAGTTCGTATTCAATTTTTAAATCAGCGCATGCGTTTACCGACTCCGTCAGTTCGGACTTTTGTTTAGTGTCTGTGACGGTGACCTTAGCCCCTTGCTTCGACATGTATTTCGCTACCGAAACACCTGAAACACCGAAACCAACGACGAGAACCTTTTTACCTTTATACTTACTCATGAATCGAAACTCCCTATTCCATTAACAAAAAATTTTATCGAAGCTTTAACGTAGACAGCGTAGCGATTGCTAAAAGCACTGCAATAATCCAAAAACGAACAACAACCTTAGGCTCTGGCCAGCCCTTTAATTCAAAATGATGATGAATCGGAGCCATTTTAAAAACTCGTTTTCCGGTCGTTTTAAAGCTAACGACCTGGATCATTACCGAGAGTGCTTCCACCACAAAAATGAGTCCACAGAGGGCGAGAAGAATTTCGTTTTTGGAAATAACTGCAACGATCCCTAGCGCACCCCCGAGTGCGAGCGCACCCACATCTCCCATGAAAACTTGGGCAGGATATGTATTATACCAAAGAAAACCTAAACAACTCGCCGCTACGGTAGCTAAAAAGATCGAGAGTTCCCCTGAACCTGGAACATGAGGAATCTGTAAATATTTTGCAATTTCAGAGTGACCCGCGCAGTAGGCGAGAACGAGAAATGTAACTGAGGTGGTTATCGTAGGACCCACAGCGAGCCCATCGAGGCCGTCAGTTAAGTTCACTGCGTTTGAGGAGCCCACGATGACGAGAACAGCAAAAGGAATATAGAGCCAACCCAGGTCGAGTGTGAGGTCTTTAAAAAATGGAAAGTGAAGCTCTGTTACGACGCCGCCATCTTTAAAAATAAAATAAGCCGCAATTCCACCAAATAGAAACTGACCGAGAAGTTTATAACGACCGGCAAGTCCTTTTGGATTTTTTTGAATCACCTTTTTATAGTCATCGATGAAACCAATGAGGCCATAAGAAAGAGTAAGGAGAAGGGCGATCCATACGTTCGTGTTTGTGAGGTCGGCCCAAAGAAGTGTTGGAATGGCAACACCCGCAAGGATGAGGGTTCCCCCCATTGTTGGAGTTCCTTTTTTAGAAAGGTGAGACTGTGGACCATCATCGCGAACGACTTGTTTCATTTGTTTCTTTTGCATGTAGGAAATGAACCAAGGTCCAAGCAGCATGCAAAACAGTACACTTGTCATCGCAGCACCAAAGGTGCGGAAGGTAATGTACTTGAAAACGTTCAGGAAAGAGAACTCGGTACGGAGCGGATAGAGCAAGAGATAGAGCATTCTCTCATTGCTATAGATCATTTTATTCGCAGGAGGGAAGAAAATTTATAGTTATTGAATAATTTCAAACACTTAAAGCAGACTTAAGCGCCTCTTCGCGGTCATCAAAATGGACTTTTTGGGTTCCGATGATCTGGTAGTCTTCATGGCCTTTTCCGGCAATTAATAGGATATCGCCAGGACGAGTGGCCCGGACCCCTGTGAGAATGGCGAGAGCTCGATCCGTAATCCGTAACCAGTTTTTAGAAGATGAACAACCCGACACGATTTCATCAAGAATAGATTCAGGATCTTCGGTGCGCGGATTATCGCTCGTGAAAAAAACCTGGTCCGATAAACGACAAGCAATCTCCCCCATTACGGGGCGTTTCGTACGATCCCGATCACCTCCGCAACCCACAACGCAAATCAGTTTTCCATTTTTCGGTCTCATGGGGCGAAGGATATTGAGAACTTTTTCTAGGGCATCAGGCTTGTGGGCATAATCGACGAGTATCACTCTTCCGCCTTTAGTGTCGGGCACTTGTTCAAGGCGGCCAGGAATTCGGGATAGATTTTTAATTCCATTTTGAATCGCTTGCTCAGAGATTTTAAAACTTTTAGGGAGAGACCGCGTAAGGGCCACGGCTCCTGCGATGTTTTCTGCATTAAATCGTCCAATAAGATTGGATTCGATTTCGATACCAGAAAAAGTTCCTCGAATTCCATGAGCAGAAACTTTAACATCTTCTTCGACTGTAAACACATTGAGGGTGTTCGACGTTAACTCTGTTGTGAGTCGTTTTCCATGTGAACAGTCTCCATGAATTGCGAGTACAGTTTTTTTACCCCATTTATTTGAAAGCGCAGCCTGCTCGGAAAAAAGCATTTTCTTCGATCGAAAATAATCTTCCATGTCCGGATGATAATCGAGGTGTTCTGCAGATAAATTTGTAAACAGTGCCCCATCAAAAGAAACCCCGGCCGTCCGGCGCTGCTTTAATGCATGAGAACTAACCTCCATGACCACTGCTTCACATCCTTGGTTCCTCATCGAGCGAAGAAGTCTGTGAAGCTCAATCGGACTCGGTGTTGTGTGTGTCGATGGAGTTTCTTTTCCATCATATCGGTAGGAAACGGTTCCAATAAGACCAACTTTTTTCCCTGAGGCATGCAGAATGGACTCAAGCAAATACGAGGTCGTTGTTTTTCCACTCGTTCCCGTAACGCCGAGAATAATCATTTCGCGTGATGGATTTCCCTCAATCGCGGATGCGAGAAGCCCTAGGGCAAGGCGAGAATCTCGTACCTGTAAATACTTTTTTGGCTCGAGCCCCGATGCTTTGGCTGAAATTTCCCCTATAATGTAGGAGCATCCATTTTTTTTGACCTCAGCAATAAAAGCATGCCCATTTTTCTGGGTTCCGGTGATTGCAATAAAAAGAACCCCTGGACCGGCTTCGCGAGAATCCGAGGTGATTTTTTTTATTTCGATATTCGGTAAGGAAGAAAGATTAACGTTTTCACCCCCATCAACAAGAATGGAGAGAAGATTATTGAGCTTCATCTTCGGACTCGAATTTTAACCGGATCCGATCATTTTCGCTGACCTTAGCCCCAGCTTCTGGTGATTGGGTCTTTAACCAGCCTGTCCCGGTTGAGTCGATTTGAAACGGATAACCCTGGAGAGTATTTAATGCTTCGCGAATGGTGAGTCCCCTTAACTCAGGCATTTTAAAAACAAGTTTTCCATTGGGAGCACTTCCCTGGAGTTCCAGTTTTTTTATACTGACAGGTTCTGAATGAGCTTGGCTCACTCGTAGGGTATTCGTTGTTTTTGGTGTAGAAACTTTTGCTAGTGGAGCATTCATTGGAATACCAAAACGTGTCACCACGGCGTTTAATACATCACGAAAAAGTGGCGCCGCAGTTTCAGAAGCGAAATACACGCCGCGAGGATCATCGAGTAACGTGAGAATTACAATTTTAGGTTCCACGCCTACCGCAAAACCAATAAAGGACGAAATGTATCTCGAGGAGGAATATTTTTTCGTTTTTGAATCGACCGTTTGGGCTGTTCCAGTTTTTCCAGCCACGACGTAACCCTCAAGTGCAGCTTTTTTCCCGGTTCCTTCGGTATCGACCACGGTTTTCAGTGCTTCAACGACCCCGGCAGCCACCTCAGGCGAAATAACCCGCCGAGGAGCGGAAGGAACCTCGTTCGGTAGATCGTTCTTAATCAGTTTAGGCTCTACGAGATAACCGCCGTTAATAAAAGTCGCATAGGAGCGCAGCATTTGTACGGGGGTGACCATGATTCCCTGTCCAAACCCCACAGTGGCGAGGGTGAGCGGTTGCCATGGTTTTTTAACCGGTGGGAGCCACCCCGCGAGTTCACCCGGAAATCCAACGCCCGTTTTTCCACCAAAGCCAAACCCCTTCAAAGATGAGATAAATTTATCTTGGCCAAGCTTTAGTGCGAGCTTAGCCGCTACAACGTTCGATGAAACCTGAATCATTTTTTTTAAGCTAATCGAATCAAACTTCTCGTGAGCCTCTGCCTCCGAAATTCGACGGCCCTGGATTTTAATCGAACCGTGTTCCCCATTCAGTTTATCTGTAATTTTCCAGCCATTCGATAGGGCTGAGGCAAGAAGAATAGGTTTAAGAGTCGAACCCGGTTCATATCCATCGACGATGATCCGATTTCGTTTAGATTCGTGTGATGAACCCCGGAGGTTTGGGTCGAAAGTGGGAGCATTCGCAACCGCAAGAATGTCTCCATGGATCGCGTCCATTACGATAACTGAACCAGAACGCGCTTTCGTTTTTTCGAGCGAGTTTTTTAGAGCTTCTTCTACCGAAAACTGAAGAGAAGCATCGAGTGTGAGCTGAATCGATTCCCCGTCTTTTGCATCGGCTACTGCAGAAGCGTCATAAAGAGTTGGCCTTCCGAGTGCATCGCGAATCGCACGCATAGAAACAATTTTCCCTTCGAGGCGAGAATTTTTCCAAAGCTCCACGCCTTCGGTTCCTTCGTTATCGAGATTTACGGTCCCAATGGTTTGGGCAGCAAGTTCACCGTGAGGATAGCGACGGATGTTTTCTTTAACGAGCCAGAGCCCAGGAAGAAGCCCTCCCGTGGGTTCAGTGATCCCCCATTTCTTAAATTGGTCCACCTTTTCGTCTGGGATATGGCGCTTAATCCAAACGAACTCTCGATTGCCGTCTTTTAGTTTTTCAGTTATTTGCGCGAGAGGTAGTTCGAGCGCTTTTGAAAGGAGACGCGCAAGAAGTTTTCGATTTTGAATTTTTTTTGGGTTAGCAGCAAGCGATGAAATTTCTGTGTTAATCGCGAGGGGTTCATTATTTCGATCAATGATCTGGCCTCGGCGGGCTTGGACCAGAACTTTAGACTGAAACTGTCTCTTCGAAAGAGACTCTAGTCTTGGGTCTCGAAAGACCTGTATGAAAGCTGCACGACCCGCGACACCGGTTGCGATAGTCAGGCAGATCACCATAATGACAGAAAATCTCTGTTTCACTTGAGGTAGACCACCTGCTTTGCGGTCGGTTGGGTGAGTTTAAACTGGGATTTAGCTAGGATCTCTAATCGTCGATGCGAGCGAAGCGCCGCGATTTTTAATTCGGACTTTTCTTTTTCGTGTTTAGAGTTTGAAATAATTTTTTCGGTCTGATTAATTTCGTAAACGGTGTTCACGATTTTCAACCGAAGAGCGACGGTCGCAATCGAGAGAATAAGGAGTACGGGGAAAATCCATTTTGGAAACCAGTGTTTGTGTTTCATCCTGAAACCTCATCGGCGTGTTGCGATACGGAGTTTTGCACTACGGGATCTAGGATTCATTTCGATTTCAGCTTCATCGGCTTCGATTGGTTTTCGCGTCAGCTCTTCGAAGCGATCGTCACCTCGAAATTTCTGCTTTACCTTTCGATCTTCTAGCGAATGAAAACTGATGATCGCGACTCGTCCTGGAGCCTCAAGGTTAAGTATAACACTTTCCAGTAAATGATCGAGTTCCTGGAGCTCCTGATTCACATGAATTCGGAGCGCCTGAAAAGTTCGGGTTGCCGCATGAATTCTGCCCTGCCGGGCGGGGGGTGGAACGGCACGCTCCACAAGTGCAGCGAACGAAGTGGTAGAGTTCTTAAGTTCGCCCTTTATCCGCGCTTCAACAACATTCCGCGCAATGCGTCTAGAGTGTTTCTCTTCTCCTAATTCAAATATAATATCAGCTATTTCTCTCTCTTGTGCTTTGCATAAAAATTCATATGCCGTTACTCCTAGTTCAGGATTAAGCCGCATATCGAGGGGTCCATC
>JBGSHQ010000206.1:0-12562 GCA_041752095.1 Bdellovibrionia bacterium | reverse complement strand
GTCGCTTCTACGGAAATGATGCGAACGAGTGAAATCGAATCCCGTTTAAATGAATTTTTAATCGACCCATCCGCTTTCATGGAGCAACCACCCGCGAGGTTCGATGCCGCGGGTCGACCGCTTCAGTCTGCGAGTCCCTTTTTCTCGGATGAGGAAATTAAGTCGCGTGAATTCGTAACCATTAAGTCCGCTCGGTTTAAAAGTGAGCCCGCGCCGAATGACCGGGTCGAAGAGTTCGTGGACCGATTTGCTCTTGGAACGCTTGAAAAAATTCAAGCCGCGAATTTAACCCAGGCGCGTTTAGCCGTTACCCCATGGTCAGATACTTATTGGCCATTCTATGCGGGGGGGCTTGCACTTCGATATGCTGATCCTGATTTCCCGAGTTCAGAAAATTGGAAGAAGAATGCAGATTATATAGCATCGACTCAAAATTCCTGCTCGGTCGCCAACCTTTCACCTGCTGAGAAGTATGAGTTAGTGATTGGCGATACGAACCATACTCTGAGTCGTCGCATGCTTTCAGAGGGGCAGGAATATTATGAACGTTTCGGAAAAGTGGAGAGGTGGATGGGGCTTTGCCATGGTTGGGCGCCAGCTTCGTTCATGCTCCCTCGGCCCACATCTCGGGTGAATGTCCTAGCTTATGATGGGAAAACGGAAGTTCCTTTTTATCCATCCGATATTAAAGGTCTAGCTACTGCCCTCTGGGCTAATGGCGTATCTCACGACCGATCGATCGGCACCCGATGTAATGTTAAAAATCCCAAGAAGAACTCTAAAGGGAGGGTGATTGATCCAGGATGCTTCGATACGAATCCTGCGACTTGGCATCTTTCGGTCGTGAATCAGATCGGCGTTTCGAAAAGAAGTTTTATCCTCGATGCAACGTATGATGTCGAGGTTTGGAATCAGCCTGTCGTGGGTTACCGATACACCCTTTTTAATCCGCAGACGGGTAAAGCCGCTCGTTCGATAGAGGCTGCCTCTGTTCGAATTGAGGATTTTACTGCAGATAAGTTTAAGAAGTTTCGTTCTTCTCGGGCGGATACTTTCGTGGGTATCGCGATGGATGTCGTTTACGTAAAGGAAACTTCGCCGAGTCATGCCCTAAAAGACTCCGCTCAGTCTGACTACCAAGTCACTGTTCGCTATTTTTATGACCTCGAAATAGATGCGAATGGGTCGATTATTGGGGGTGAGTGGTATGAGAATATTCATCCTGATTTTCTTTGGGTTCCAAATCGTGGGGCGAAGGTGCTCACGTCGGGGGACGAGCTTTTAAATCGCGCGGGATCAAGAACGCGCTGGAACGGCTCGCGCCCGGTACCCGCCGACTGGCGTTCTGCGGGGATCGAAGGCTCCCGTGAGGGGCAGCCGCTCGGCCGGATCGTGAATGCGCTGATCCGTCTATCCCGAATTGGCATTTAACTCTTTGTAATGAATGGGGAAAATAACCGTAGCAATAAGTGACTTAATGCGTTAAATATTCCAGAATGCTTCGTCCCTTCGTTTTTATTGCACTTCTCTTTTCTGTCCCAGCGGCGTTCGCAACTCCTGCTCAAATTCTCATGATTCGTCATGCGGAAAAACCGCTGGATGAAGAGAATATTCATCTCAGTGCGAAAGGTCAGAGACGCGCATCAGCTCTTGTGCCGTTTATTCTCCGTTACGGTAAGCCTGCAGCGATTTTTGCGATGAAACAGAGAAAGTCGACGTCTTCCGTTCGTGCGATCGAAACGGTGGTGCCTCTCGCACGCGAGACGGGCTTAAAAATCGATGATTCATTTCTTCGCGATGAATATTACTATGCAGCAGAAGAAATTTTATCAAACCGTAAATATGACGGGAAGTTTGTTGTCATTTGCTGGGAACACGATGCCCTTAATAATTTTGCGGACGAACTTGGAGTGGATGATGCTCCGAAGTGGGAGTCTGTTTATGACCGAGCTTGGGTTTTAAAATATAAGGATGATGAGCTTGTAAGCTTTAGGGATATTCCCCAGAAACTTTTACCGGGCGACTCGAGAGAGTAGATTTACTTTTTTGGCTTTAAAAGTGATTTCGCCATCAGAGTGATCGCAGACTGCGCAGACTGAACATCTGAAATTTTACGAGGGGGCGATCCATCCATTTCTTCTCGGAGTGAATCGGCTGCGCGTTTCGAAAGATTTCTAAATACAGTGGCTTTCACTTCTTCACTCGCCGAACGAAGGGCTAGAGCGAGGACGGACTGTTCTACCTCACGAAGGAGGAGTTGCACCGTCTGATCATCCAGGTGTGCAATGCTATCAAACGTGAAGAGCTGTTCTTCAATACGAGATGCAAGCGCAGGATCGCGTTTTGTGATTTCCCCGAGCAGGCGTTCACGGTCGGCTCGTTCCATGTGATTTAGAAGATCTGCGACGGCGGCGACGCCACCTAGGTTGGGTTTGGGTTTTGTCATTCCAGACCATTTCTTTCCATATGAATGATGTTGTACTCGACCTATTAGAATGGCAAAATTTTATTATGAATAAAATTCCTCTCGTCGTTCGTGTTTTACTCGGTCTCATTTTTTTAGCATCAGGTCTTGCTGGCTTGCTTAACCTAGCCCCACCTCCTGCCGATATGCCCGAGAACATGAAAACCTTTATGGCTGGGATGATGGCGACTAAATACTTTTTTCCGCTACTGAAGATAACCGAAGTGGTTTGCGGAGCGATGCTCATTTCTGGATTTTTTGTTCCCTTAGCTTTAGTCGTCCTTGCTCCTATTGTTGTGAATATCTTTTTCACCCATCTTTTTATGGAGCCAAACGGTCTGGTTGTGGCGGCTGTGTTGGTTGTTCTTGAAGCTTATCTTGCCTTTTTTGCGAGGCCGTATCGCGATTCGATACGGCCATTATTTAAGAGGGTCTAATTTACCGCTTACCGGTGATGACGTTAGCAGCAGGGGTGCCATTTACCGCTGTGTTTTTTCCATCCGTTGCTGAAGCGACAACTTGAGAGACAGTAAGGCCGTTCTTTTTATCGTCGTCATTTTTATCGTCATCATCCTTTTCAGAATGTTCAGAATGACTTTCTGTTTTCTTGATATCAGCGCTTGCGACGGTGGTTCCAGAAGCTACAGTGGGCAAACTGCACTGAATCGCGGAGTCCGACCAGGAACCCCCCATCGTCCAGCAGTAGTTTTTTCCAACTGAAGCCCAGTTCGTGGCGCCGAAACAGTGCGTGATCGTTCCATCCGTCGCCGTATAATAAATCGTTGCGATTTGTTTTGTGACCGTGCGGGTAAGTCCTACGATTTTATGTGGATGAGCGAGAGTGATTACCGCGTCTGCCGAGTAAAGATTCATTGCGGGGTCGATGCTGCGCTGATTTTTTAATTCAAGCGATGATATATCCCAGGATTGAAAATGCATACCGGGCTGTGCGACGGTGACCGATGCATTCGCTGGATCACGCATGACGAGAGGTTGTGTGACATCGGCTCCTTTTAGGCTCGGCGTGCAGGTCGGGTCTTGTAAAAGAATGTTCGTTAAATTTCCTAAGAAAACGCCGCGGTCGGCTTTTATTTGAATTCCGCGCTGGGCGCTTGCCGACATCGCGAGTAGGTCCATAATGCTCACGATTAAGATCGATGCGATTCCCATGGCGATTACGGTGCTCAGTAACCCAAATCCGCTTGCGTCTTTCATATCTACTTGATTCGTTTTCATAAATTCGTCCTCTTGCCTCTCTATAGAGCAAGCCCATGGCCAAGTAGAATCCGAATGAAATCAAGCGGCTAATAGCGCTCCTTTCAATGCCGACTCTAGGTCATTTCGGACACATGCTGCGTGAATGACCCGAAAACGAGGGGGTGTGACTATAAATTTCTGTGTGAAATCTTGGGCGGCAGTACGATTTTTTTTGGCATCCGATCTGCAATGTTCTGTAAGCATGGAAAATGTGATGAAAAAATCAAAACACGATTTACTCGAAGGCTTTGTTCTGATGCCCCACGATCTCATGCAGTCGGGGTGGCCACTGAAGATCGATCTCTATCGGTACACACCGATGAAGAATGTGCTCGAGCTTTGCTGGAAGCAGGGAGAAATCATAGAGCTCGGTTCATTTTTAGAATTAAGCCAGAATCCGACTGTTCTTTTGTTGGCTCAAGAGGAGAGCGTGAGTCGGTTACGCTCCGAGCCCTTTACCTTAGATTACGACCCCGGAGTCGATCAGGCGGCATAACTGTCGCAGCGCAAAAAAGGCTCAGCCCGGGGTTTTGAGACATATTTACGGTTTTTTCGGCCTTAGGTTCTGAGTTTTCAAAGATCCCCGCAAAATAAAGGAATGAAGATCTTCGGGCTCAAACATGAAACATCCACTCCCATCCCACTCTTTCTTTCACCCGTCCAAGCCGGATTCCCGTCTCCTGCGGATGACTATATCGAGGAGTCGCTCGACTTAAATCAGCTCCTGATTAAAAAACCGGCTGCGACCTTTATCGCGAAAGCGAAAGGGGATTCGATGATTGGTGCGGGGATCGAGCCAGGCGATCTTCTCATTATCGATCGCTCGATGAATCCCGTGCATAAATCCATCGTCGTTGCGATGTTAAATGGCGCGTTCACCGTGAAACGTCTGATTAAAAAAGGGGGGGAGACTTATCTTCGCCCCGAAAATGCGAAGTACCGCGAGACGAAAATCGAAGCGTCTCATGATTTTGAAATCTGGGGAGTGGTCGCACATGTCATTAAATCTTTTAGCACTGGTCGACTGTAATTCGTTTTATGCTTCATGTGAGCGGGTTTTTAATCCCGCACTTCGAGGTCGGCCCATCGTCGTGCTCTCGAATAATGATGGATGCATTGTCGCACTTTCGGCAGAGGCGAAGGCTGTCGGCATAAAAATGGGCACACCGATTTTTCAAGCAAGAGACCTCGTAAAAAAACACGAGATCGCGGTCTTCTCTTCGAACTATACGCTCTACGGAGATATGAGTGCGCGGGTGATGCAAACGCTGGCCGAGTTTTCGCCTGAGATGGAAATCTATTCCATCGATGAAGCCTTTCTGGGGCTACGAGGATTTCCGATTGCTGAAATTCCGGAATACGGACAAGCGATCCGCCGAACGGTTTATCAGAATACAGGGATTCCGGTATCGGTTGGTATCGGAGCGACGAAGGTTTTAGCAAAGCTTGCAAACCGTGTGGCGAAACGAGAAAAGCTCGGAGCCTTCTCGATTGCACACCACCCGGCGCCTGATGAGATTTTAAGGCGTTTCCCGGTCGAAGATCTCTGGGGGGTTGGGCGGAAAAGTCAGGAAAAATTAAATCGACACGGTATTCGCTCGGCGCTCGAGCTGAAGCAGGCTAATCCAAAACTCATTCGAGATTTACTCACCGTCGTGGGTGCACGGATCCAGGATGAGTTAAATGGCGAGTCGTGTATTTCGCTCGAAGAGGATACGCAGCCGAAAAAACAAATCATCTCGTCTCGGAGTTTCGGGGAACTGCTGACGGATTTAAACCTGATTCAAGAAGCGATCGCAAATCACGCGACCCGCGCGGCAGAGAAACTGCGCAGCCAGAAGTCTGCGTGTTACGGAATGCAGGTTTTTATCCACACGAATCCGTTTCGGAGCCAGGATCCGCAGTATTACGGTACTAAAACGATTCTACTCTCCGAAGGAATGAGTGAAACGAACCGGCTCATACACCACGCGCAGGAAGCGACTGAACATATTTTCCGGGATCATTTCAAATATAAAAAATGTGGGATCATTCTTTTCAATATCCATCCCGAGGACGAAAGTCAGATGAACCTTTTTACGTCGATGGCGAGCGAGAAGGCGAAACGTGCGACCCTACTCATGGATCAGATTAATTCGAAGTACGGAACCGATTCAGTAAAATTCGCGGCGTGCGGGACGACGAAACACTGGCAGATGCTATCCGAACATCGGTCACAGCGGTTTACGACTCACTGGAAAGAAATTTTAGAGGTCGGCTAAGACGCAGCGACCGATTACTTCGAAGATTTACCAATCGCAACTAACTCGACATCAAAAATAAGAGTCGAATTCGGAGGAATCCCCGGACGTCCCTGAGGGCCGTAAGCAAGATCGCTTGGAATGAAGAGGCGAGCTTTACCGCCAGTCTTAATGAGCTGAAGACCCTCGGTCCATCCTTTAATGACTCCGTTTAATGGAAAATCAGCAGGCTTTCCTCGGTCGTAAGAGCTATCGAACTGGGTGCCATCGATGAGTGTCCCTTTATAGTGAACCGTAACCATATCGGTCGCCTTAGGTGATTTACCTTTACCCTCTTGTTGCTGGAGGATTTGGAGTCCACTCGCAGTCGTCTTCACGCCCGGCTTCGATTTGTTATCAGCGAGAAATTTTTCGCCTTTTTCGCGGTTTTCCTTACCGCCTGCTTCCATCTTAGCCATTTGCATTTCGCGCGCCTTCATCATCGTGGACTGGATCTCTTCGGGTTTCATTTTTGATTCGCGCCCGGCAAGCGCGTCGTCCAGCGACGCAGACAGCGCCTCAGAGTCGAGGTCGAGATTATCTCCTTTTAGCTGGCGGCCGATTTGCTGGCCAATCGCGTAACTCAGTTTTGCTTTATCGGAACTGAGGTCCGCTTTCTTTTTTCCAAACGCATAGGAAAGGGGGGAGAAGACGATTAAGCCTACAATCAAAAGAGCGAGTTTTTTCATAATTAGAAAAGTACCGATATCGGATGAAAAAGTAAAAGGGAGTTTGAAAGGCAGAAAATTGACAGCGGTTTTTTACTGTACCCATTTTTCATCTCCGATCATTATTAATGGATGTGTCCAAAACCAGACTTTGCAGTCGAGATGAGCCACTTTTTTGAGCTCTCTGTTGACCTTCTTTGTATTTCGGGGCCGGATGGAATTTTTAAAAAAGTGAATCCTTCGTTCACTCGGGTGCTGGGCTACACCGAAAACGAACTGCTTTCAGTGCCGTTTCTGAGTTTTGTGCATCCAGATGATATTAGTGCGACTTTAAAAATAGTTGAAGAGCTCGCTGCAGGAAAAAAAACAGTCGATTTCGAAAATCGGTACAAGAAAAAAGATGGAACTCACCTGATTCTGAGCTGGTCAGCTACTCCTGATCCTAGGAGTGGGTTTACTTATGCGATCGCTCGCGACGTAACCCTGCAACGTGAGAAAGAATCGCGACAGAATCAAGTTCTTTCGGCTGTTAACGAAAACGCAATCATCGCCTACACCGATCTCGCTGGAACTATTACGGATGTAAATAAAAATTTCTGTGAAATCAGCGGCTACTCACGTGAAGAGTTGACCGGAAAAAATCATCGCATCATTAATTCTGGTGCTCACCCAAAAACATTTTTTAATGATTTATGGAAAACGATTTCGAGCGGCAGAGCATGGCGTGGAATGATCGAAAATAAGTCGAAATCGGGCGAAAATTATTTCGTCCAAAGCATGATTACTCCGCTCAGAGACATTCTGGGTAATGTCGACGGTTACATGGCCGTTCGCTTTGATGTGACAAAGCTGAGAAAAACTGAAATTGAAAATCAAAAACTTTCTCTCAGAATTGAAGAGGCCGAAGTTGTTGCGAAAATTGGATTTTGGAAATTCAATCTCGTGAATAACGAAATCGAGTGGTCGAGGGGTATGTATGAGCTCTTGGGCGTAGGAGAGGGTGAGGTTACTCCGAGTTATGAGTCCTACGCCGCTTGCATCCATCCTGACGACCGCGAACGAATGAATGATACTTTTGCTCGAATTTTAAATGAAAAAATGATCACTCACACATTCGAATATCGAGTCGTCCACCAGAAAGATCATGCCGTCCGGTGGATAAAAATTCATGGTGTACTCAATCTCGATAGCGGGAGTAACCCCATTCGCATGCACGGAACTGCCCAGGACATCACCGAATCGAAACTAAAAGAGATCGAGATTGAAAAAGCGATCAATGTCTTAAATGAGACCGGAAACTTAGCAAAGATCGGCGGATGGGAATTAGATATTGCTACGGGCGCCTTAAATTGGACGGATGAAACTTTTCGAATTCTCGAAGTCGAGAAAAAAAATGGGCAGAACCCAAAACTGCCCGAGGGGCTTGCGCTATTCACCCCTGAGTCAGCTCCCATTATCGATCAGGCAGTAAAACGTGCGATCGAGTTCGGAGAGCCCTATAGTCTTGAGGTCCAAGCGCTAACCGCGAAAGGCAATGTGGTTTGGGTCTATACGAACGGACAAGCAAACTGGAGAGATGGAAAAATCGTCACTCTTTCTGGAACGATCCAAAACATCGATCAGCGCGTGCGTAAGGATTTAGAGCTTAAAAATGTAAACCATAAGCTCATCCAGTCCTCGAAGCTTGCATCCCTCGGAGTGATGTCAGCCGGGATCGCACATGAGATTAATAATCCTCTCGCCATAATCATGAGCTCGATGGAGCTCGTCACGAAATATCAGGATGCTCCCGAGAAACTTGCCCCGCTGATGGAGCGGGTTAAAAAATCGACAGATCGAATCGCAAGAATTGTAAGAGGGTTAAAGAAATTTTCGCGTACCGGAGATGGACCTGAGTTTGCTCATCATTCGTTCGCAGTCATCTGTGAAGAAGCGCTCCTCTTAACGGAGTCGAAATCGAAGACTCATGGCGTGCCCGTAACATTTGAATGTTTAACGAAAGCGGAAATAAACTGTGATGAGGTGGAGATCGAACAGGTACTCGTGAACCTGATTAGTAATTCGGTCGATGCCGTTAAGGATAATGAAGAGAAATGGATTAGGGTCGTTGCCGAAGAGGATGCTAAGACTGTGATTGTGCGGATCACAGATTCTGGGAAAGGAATCCCGAAAGAAGTGAAAGAGAAGCTCTTCGAACCTTTTTTTACCACAAAGGATGTCGGGGAAGGAACGGGTTTGGGTCTTTCGATTACTAAAGGTATTCTCGATACGCATGGAGCATCCATTGCTCTCTTAGAAGCTAAACCGAATACCTGTTTTGAGATCCGATTCCCGAGACTAAAGGCAGAAAATCATGGGAATTAGAGTTTATTATCTGGATGATGAAGTCGAGCTTTGTGAAAACTTTTCAGACTATTTTTCGAGCACTGATATTGAGATTAAAACTTTTTTTGAGCCCGGCCGACTGATCGAGGCTTCTAAAACAGCACCACCTGATCTCTACCTGATCGATTACCGATTGCCTGGTATGACGGGTGATAAGGTTGCTCTGGCGTTACCGCCGAATATTCCTAAATACCTCATCACGGGCGACATTTCGCTCGATATCCCACTGGGTTTTAAAGGAATCTTAAGTAAGCCCTCTCGATATGAAGATATCGAAGCAATCTTGGATTCGGTCCTTCAAGAAAAGAAAAAGTCTTAGAATCGAGATAGTTCGGCAGCGCTCGGCATTTTCCAGAGCTTCGCTCCCGACATTTTCCCCTGTCGGTATTCGATATACGGAGGAGCGACTGATGCTTCATCTTCCATCGAGATGACGTACCAGCGGTTTTCGCTCGGAGAGAGGATGATCACGTCATCTTCGTTCGTACGGCTGACACCAGGGATTTTAAACCAAGGAAGTTCGAAGGGATCCATAGGCGTCACAACGACGATGAGCCCATTCGCTTTTTGCATCACGGTAGCGCCCGCAGGGATTTTTTGTCTAAGTGATGCAGGAATAAAAACCGGTCTGACGGGTTTTAAATCAGTCGTGTTCGAAGATGTCCCGCGAATGTTAGCGAGGTAGCGGCTCAGTCCAGCCGACGTAAGAGTAGGAGCACGTGATTTTAAAACTGCGACCGCTCCTGCGACCATGGCGGCGGCGTTCGATGTGCCTGCTGTATTTTTGCCGTTCGTGAAGGTGACCCGCGAATCACTGACTAAAATATCGGGCTTGCGGCGACCATCCGATGTTGGGCCTTTCGAGGAGACTTCGCTCGTGTCGCCTACGGTGATGACCGTAGTATTATCAGCAGGGGCCATTACCTCGCCGCCTGGTGTGCGGTCCTTAAATATAATCTGTCCTTTATCGGCCGAGATGAGAACACGAAGGCGATCGTCTTCTTCGAAGTTCGTAGATTTTGCGCGGACACGGATGGTGTATTTTCCGCGGTCGAGCGCCGGGAGCGTGATCGATTCGCGCGCGTGGCTTGAAAGTTTCGAAGGAACTCCGGTCTCAGGTGCGACGCCGCTTTGGATCAGTTCCGATGAGGCGACTAAATTTCCTTCGCTATCATAGACGAAAAGGTCGAGGTCTTTATTCGTATTATACGTCTCGGTGTCTTTAAAATCAGACCAGCTGAGGGTGATCATGATTGGATTTTCATCCATTTTATTCTCAAACCGGAGACCGTCGCGATCGGAGTTCAGGAGTTCATTCACCCGAGAGTTATAAGCCTGACCGCCGTCATTTCCGGCAGCATTAATCCAGATTACGCCAGCAGTGGTCGCGCGGTTCACTTCAGCGTTAATGAAACCCGTGCCATCGAAGTTCGTGCCGAATGGCCAGACTTGGCTATAGACGACGATGTCGATTTGCTTTTCGATGATGAAATCAACCGCAGCTTTAAAGTTTGAGAAGCCATTTGCATTAACGAGATAAAATTGCGGTCCTTCGGGGAGGCTCCCCGTGGCTGCCCACACAATTTGAGCCATTCCGAGTCCGTGAGCAGTCGCTGCTTGAGGATTTTTAGGTCCTTCGATGAGTTCTGCACTATCGGGAAGGAGTCCTTTGCCGGGAACGAAACCCTGAAAGCCATTATCAAGGACCGCAATTTTAAGGTTCGTTAAACTTTCGCCAGCCGTAAAGCCTGATAGCCCGAGCTGTTTGCGGATCGCTTCACGATTCGATACCTCGTTCACCGCAAATGCGGACGAGGAAAGTGAAAAGATCACTAAGCAAACAACTAAGAAGGGCTTCATAACTTCTCCGTCTAACTTAGAAACGGAATCCGTAGTTATAGTAGTAGTACGAGTAGTTATAGCCACCGTAGTAGTACGCGTAGGAAGGATAGTAGTTATAGTATGAGTACGAGTAGTAGTAGCTGTAGTAGTACGGGCTGAAGTAGGTCGGATAGTAGTAGTAGCCGTAGTACCAAGCGCCGTTAGAGGAAGTCTGATCGAGTTCAGAAGTCGCATCAACCTTCGCGAGTTTGTTTTCAGGTGTTACGAAAGTTGCTAATGCCGCTTCAGCAGACGCATCGCTCTTCACTGCTTTTTCGACGTTCGCTTTAAAAACAACGCGGTTCCCTTTTGCATCTTCACGAACGATTAGCCCGTGGGGTGCGCCGATCGCATCGAGTTCGTCGCTGGCGAATGCAGTGAGTGAGGTGAGTCCAATCATGAGGGTTAGAAATAATTTCATAAGTCTTTCTCCTTAATTCTAGCGGCTAAACTAAGACGCGATGTGTCGTCCTGTTTAGCCATGTTTTGATTATGCATCGCAATACCCGGCTTTATTTTGGCTGGCAACAGCATTTTACTCGCTGAATAAGTCTTCGGGAGTATAGAACCGGGTAAAGTTATGAATGCACCTTTGATGCCACGCGTTTTGCCCGATTTAAAACTCCCTAGACGTTTAGAGCTAGAACCGAGTTCCGCTTTAATTTCTAAACTTCTCGATGAGAGTCAGTCTCTTCTCTGGGAAAAGAGTCCCTACCGCGTCTCGGAGCTCGAGTGGCGACCCGAGGTCGAGAAGGCTTTATCGAATGCACTGCTCTCAAAAAAGATTGAGCTTGGGATTGAAACGATAGAGCGGGTGTTGGGTCAGGAGAAGCGTGGAATTGATGCGATGCTTGCGAAGCAGGGAACTCAGTCCGCGCTTCGCATTTCGAGGTTACTCATTACTTCGAATGACGGCAGTGAACGCCTTTACCGGGCTTGTGAAAGCATTCTTACGAAGCACGGAGACCGAGTTTTAATGCTTCGGTTTAAGGTTCCTGCCACCCAGATGGGCGTTAAGATATTCGGCCCTGATCGGGCGATTAAGGCGATGCTCGTTAGTGACCGCGATCAGGTGGAAAAGGTTCTTCTTTCGCTCGTTACCAGTGCAAATCTCTGATTTTCGTATCAGAATAATACTCTAATGGACTCACAAGCACTGGATCAGGTTCGGCTGAATTTTAGCCATGAAAGCCTCATGGCTTTAAACGCTGTACTTGCGTTAGTCATGCTCGGGGTCGCTCTCGATCTAAAGATGGGTGATTTTAAATCAGCGTTGAAGACTCCGCGCGCGCTTCTCATCGGACTCATCTCTCATCACGTTCTTTTCCCCGCCGCGACTTTTCTTCTGATTCAGATTCTGAAACCCCAGTCTTCGATCGCACTCGGTATGCTGCTCGTCTCGTCGTGCCCGGCTGGGCACATTTCGAATTTTTTCACCCACCGTGCGGGAGGGAATACGGCTCTCTCAGTCTCTATCAGTACGCTCTCCACTTTTGCTGCGTTCTTTTTCATGCCGATCAACGTCACCTTCTGGGCAAGCCATGATCCGGGGATGCATGCGCTGATCCGTGATTTTTCTCTCGACCCTTTGAAAATGTTTATCGAAATTGGACTTCTTCTCGGCGTTC
>JBGSHQ010000205.1:0-2032 GCA_041752095.1 Bdellovibrionia bacterium | reverse complement strand
GGCGGGGTTCGCCCCAGGAGGCTTGCGGCCTCTTTCTGAAGTGAGGTGTAAATGGAGCGTTGGAGCTTCCGAAGCTCTCGATTCGCACTCAAGCTCGGATCTCTCTCCACGCGAATGCTTTCCGATCACCCAGCGGGAAAGGTTCGACATGGACGCTCGGGCGTAAAGCTGCAACAAATCCCCGCATCCACGCCGACTCGAGATCAAGCACCGGATGGTGGGTGAAAAATAAGAGCTCGGCTTCAGTCTGGCGAATGATGACGAGTTGATCACGGTAAAGGGTATAGAAAGGAGTTTCACGATAAGCCGCAAACACAGGACCGAGTGATGGAAAACGATCATCGCTTCGATCTTTCCACTGTGCCGACGAGTAGCGGAGCGCTTCTTCTTCTGCAAGTCGTAAAGCACGAGAAAGAAGAGGCGATTTTTTTTCTCGAAGACCATCGAAGACTTCTTCCCAGTCGAGAAGCAGAACTCGGAGTGTTGCCTTCAGAGTCGCAATCATCTCACTCCCCGTTTCTTCATAAAGTAGATCATCGAGAGCCAGGCTTGGATTCCCCAGTTTCGCTTCAAACTCGTGGACCGCTTTCCAAGGAAGTTCCGGAACCGATTCTTTCCAACGCTTAAGTAGAGCGTACAACTCCGTTAACCTCGAAAACTCGAGTCGCTCTAAGTCAGTTGCATGACGTTCGTACCAGGCCATGAATAAGAGTTTAACGAGGAAGCGCCCTCTCGTCTATCGTCTAGAATTAGACTTCTGGAATTCCACTCGAGAGCCAAGCCAGGAGCGTGACTCGCTTCCGATTCAGTTCCTGGTGAGAGTGTAAAATGTCGTTTGCAGCGGTTTCAGCAATCTCTAAAGACCGTGGAAGACGAATCGTCTGGATGAGTTCACCCCAAGTCGGGTGGGTGTGATTCCCGGCCTGATCCCAAGCCATATCCGCAAGCATACGATTATCGAAGAGGACTTTTTGGAACGCACCCGATTCAGTGAGAAGCATGATTCCGTTTTGGGGCGCATTTAACCGACTGATTTTCGAAAGCGGAGTGTGAACGGGGATTTGGCCCGCGATTCGAACCAGTGGGTGTTGGGTCATCGAAATGGTATCGCTCACCGATATGAGTTCGAGTAGCTTCGTCCAGTTCAGTTTACCCTCAGTATTTAAATACGGGCGTATGCGAACGAGCGAACGTTCGACTTCAGAAAGAGCCAGGCTCATCGCCGTGAACTGAAGTTCAGGTGAAAGCGTTTCGGAATGATTCGAGAGGGACTCGGGCCTTTTAGAAAGAGAAACGACGAGCTCACGAAGTGAAGGCAGTTTTTCCTGATTCGCACCCTCGGTGGTGAGAAGGCGCGCGAGTTTTTCTGAGATGGGGAGCATCTTTAATAAAGACTCAGATAGAATCCATCGGTCCCCACGCCGTTCAGCATGGTGTTCAAGCCAAAGTGCGATTTTTGATCCTTCGAGATAGGAACGCAGGACATCGATCCAAGAAGAGTCGGGGAGTAGCGCAACAAACCCAGTGTGCTCGGTCCCCGCAGTTAAATCACGAAAGGCAGTAACGCTTAAACGTCGGTTTTCCGTTTTTCCTTCGGCGCGCATTTCAGGGCGAGCCTCTATAAAAAGAGCTGACTGAGAAGGATTAATCGAATTTTTTAGATCAGTTGTCGCCTTATTAATCAGGCGAATCGTCGCAAGATTAGCAAGTGGTGTGGTTCCTCGTGAAAGGGCTTCCAGGTTAGAAAGCGATTCAGCGCAGGAAGGATCAGGCCAACGAGTCATCCATTCTTTTTGGGGTAGGGGGCTGGTTTGGCAGGAGAGTTTCCAGTTCGTACGTGTTTGTAAGTTTCCAGCATTTCCGCCCGCGTTCACTGCACCTAAAACGTCGTTTAAGAAGAGTGGAATTTCAATATGCGACTTAATTGCACCTCGGCCCATCCAGCGGTTCGGCCGATGAGCCATGCGCGCTTCAGAGTTCAGTTCACGTTCAAACACGTAAATGTAACGAGGGAAAAGGGGGCGGCGCGTGG
>JBGSHQ010000204.1:0-10826 GCA_041752095.1 Bdellovibrionia bacterium | reverse complement strand
GTCTATTTCAAACCAAAAAACCGTTCCGACATTCGGTCTACTTTCGAACCCGATTTTTCCACCCAGCAAGTCAACGAGTCCCTTACAGATGGATAGACCAAGCCCAGTTCCACCGAACTGACGGCTAGTCGAATTACTTCCTTGTGAAAACGCTTTGAACATTCGCTCTCGAGTGTTTTCTGGAATGCCGATACCCGTGTCCTTAATTTCGAATTTTAAAAAAACTCGACCGTCCTTTTCGGCTCGAAAGTGATAACTCACTTCTACTTTACCCGTCGAAGTAAATTTAATCGCATTAGATGTTAGGTTTAATATGATTTGGCCAATTTTTGTACTGTCGGAGTTAATGAGAAAGGGGAGTTCGGGGAAATCCATCTCAAACTGAATTCCCTTTTTCTCAGACGCGTAGATGAAGGGTTTACAGATTTCAGTCGTATAGCTGAATAAATCGAATTCATTTTCTTCGATTTCTAATTTTCCAGCTTCGATCTTAGAAAAGTCTAGAATGTCGTTAATGATGAGTAAAAGATTTTGTCCTGAAATTGAAATCGCTTCGACATAATCCGCCTGTTGGGCGTTCAAGGGTGTTGATCCCAGTAACTGACTCATGCCGAGAACGCCGTGGAGCGGAGTTCTGATTTCATGGCTCATTTGGGAAAGGAATTCAGATTTATGTTTTGAAGCGATCTCGGCTTTTCGTTTCGCCTCGAGAGCGCTCGATTCCGATTCGAGCATGGCTCGGTTCGATCGTGTGGCGAGAACTAATTCGATCGAGATCATGAGTAAGACAAGGAGTGAGGAGATGACGTCTAAAATGAAACGGTTTCGTTCAAGATTATGGATTCGGTCTTCATTTGTTCGAACGATCGTTTCGTTTTCATTTATTATTTCGCTTGAAATTTTTTCAATCTCTGACGTTACCGCGAGAACGACATTCGCTTTTTCTTTTGTATTCAGAAGAATTTTTTTACTGTTATTCTTAATGTCTGACGAAGCACCCAGTAGGGTTTTTCTTTCTTCGAGAAGTGTGAGTGCTTTTTTAATTCGCTCGTCTGGATAGGTATTAATTTTGTTTATGGAGTTATCTAAAGCTTTTCTTGCTTCATCGTAACTTTTTAGGAAATTTTCAGTGTGTGTTAGCAGGTAACCCCGCTTATCACTCTCTGCTTTTCGAAGATTCCAGAGTACTTCTTCGATGTCTGTAATGAGCTGCCTGGAGAAGTTTGACTCTTCAACTTTTTTTACGAGTTGATGGTGGGATTTAAATGAAAATACAGCCACACCAATAATCGTGACTCCTGAGATCAGGAGAAAGATTCGTGACTCATTATAGGTGTTTTTTAGGCTGGTGAAGACTCCGGAGATCATACTGATCTTTTCGGAGTCGAATGAAGGGATCTTTAATTTCGCCAATAAAATGGCGTTCTGTTTCTATCGCTGAAAGCAGACGTGCGCGGAAACGGAGCCAGACTCTTTACGGCCGAGTAGGTAGCTCTCAACGTCCCAAATTCGTGGGGCAAGGTTCCAGTCTGAATCGCCAATCAGGAACTTCAGGCGGCCATTCGGGGCGCTGAATACTTCATCGACGACGATGGCGTGCCCACCCGACTCACGCTCACCACGAGCGCGTGGAATCCAGAGCCGACGGTCTTCACTTTCTTTAGAGCCATAATCACGCCAAATGTGGTCCGTGTTCACCATATCGGGTCCGAGGTTAAATTCGAGAAGGACGGGTGATCCCATGACGAGTGCTTTTTCGATCAGAGAGATAAATTTTTCCGGAGAATCAGAATCGACTTTCCGGCATTTCATTCCCACTTCATCAGCAAGTTTTCGGTAAACGACCTGGAAGCTCGCAGTGCGTGGGTTCAGGTAATAGTCATTAATCGCCCGAGCCATAAGGTTTTGGATGCCTGCACGGGAATTCAGCATTTCGCCTAGTTTTCCAGTACCTTCGAATCCGTTCAGGTGGAGTTGTCTTAAGAAGTAGACGACGGCATAAGCCGAGCAGGTGTTGTCGTATTGCTCGACGGGCTCAGCAATTTGCTGAAGATCGCGGTCACGAACTTTTTTCCCGTTAAACTCGAGAGAGACTTCCGAAGGCTCAAAAAGAACAGCAGTTTTTGCTTTCACATCAAAGAACATGTAGCGCTTTGTTCCGCCTTCAATGCTCATGAGGCGTCCAAGAAAAATGCCTTGGGCAGTTCGGCCAGTGGAGTAAACGACGCTCATCGTAGAGCCGACACCGAAGGTCACACCTTGTTTTGGTATCGCTTGATCAAACTGGGCGATGGTTAGGGCAAAGCTCGACGGTGCAGCTAGGATTAAGAATAGAAAACTTCCCCAAACGATTGAAAAAACTGCTTTAAATGATTTCATGACTACCCCTGTTAGAGGATGTTTTGACTGATTTAATGCAAATAGGCGAGAAAAAATTTTACCTTATGTTTTCAAAGGTTTAGCCTAGAGCAGAATGCAGAAAAAGACAGCGTCGGCCGAATGGAAGGCAATTCTAGGCAAACAGATCCGTAAAAAGATTTTAAAGGGCGATTATCGCTCGGCTCTCCCGCTAGCTACAAAAGCGATGAAACAATATCCGGACGATGTTTTCTGTCGTTATCAGTACGCAAAAATTCTGGGTGACTGGGCTGATGAGTTGCCTCCTGCGCGAAAGAAAAAACTAAAGCGAGATGCGGTTCGGATTCTGAAACCGCTTACTCGATGCCTGAGTGGGGTAAACTCGAAAGACCGTTTTGGGATTTGCTTAAATTATTATTATCAGTCCGAGAATTTCTCAGGAATGATTCGATTTGGACGGCGTCTTGCTTCTCAGGGAGAGCGACAGGGGTATTACGCTATTGGTCTTGGTTCGAGTCTGCAGGCGATGAAGGACTATCAAAGTAAGAATTTTGCACAGGCAAAGCGTTCTGCACGCCGCGCACTCATTGTTTGGAAAATATTTAATCTCAAAAAAGAGAAATACTATTTTCCACATTACATCGAGTCGATGGCAAGCGCGGTGCTCGGGGACCGGGCTTCAGCTTTAAGATCTCTAACTCAAGCCGCAAAACTGAGTAAGCGTCGAGTTAATGACTGGGAGTTTTCGGATGTTTATTCGATACTGATCGGCTTAGAATCAGAGTGAATAGAATATGAAAACCTTAACTGAAAATACGAAACGTCTTGAGCTCATATTAGAAGGCGCAGGTCTTGGATCCTGGGATTGGTGGCTCGAGTCGAACGAAGTCCATTTCGATCGAACTTGGTGTGAGATGATCGGACTTGATCCAGAGAATACGCCCCAGATTCTTTCGACTTGGGAGTCGCGTGTACATCCCGAGGATTTAAAGAAAATTTATGAAGATGTGCAGGAGCATCTTGCGGGTAAAAAAACTTCGTATACGAATGTCCACCGCATGAGGCATGCGAATGGGCATTGGGTTTGGATTCTCGATCGAGGCAGGATTACAGAACGAGGCGAAAATGGAAAACCCATTCGGTTTACTGGAACGCATCTCGATATTTCAGAAATGAAAAGTAAAGAGGACTTGCTTAGCCGAGTTCAGTCACTCGCTCACCTTGGGGGATGGGAGCTGGATGTTGCGACTGGAAAAACATTCTGGACAGACGAAATTTATAGAATTCACTCTGTTCCCGTCGGCACCCCTACGAATACTTTAATGGGGATTCAGTTTTACGTGGAGGAGGATCAAAAAAAAATCACAGAATATGTTATCGACTGTATCAAAACAGGAAAATCGTATTCGGATATTTTTGAATTCCAAGACGCAAACGGTAATAGAAAATGGGTTAAAGCCATGGGGCACCCCATTCGAGACGCAGAAAATAAAATTTATAAAATTCATGGAACGCTCCAAGACATTACGGCCGAGAGAAATGAATCGTTAGAAAAGGAGCGGGCAGTGGCGCAGTTAAGTTCTTTAATGAAAAACACTCCCGGGATGGTTTATCAATTTAAGATGGAACCTAACGGGCGGATGTTTTTCCCTTACGTCAGCGATAAGGCTTATGAAATTTATGAATTGAAGCCTGAAGATTTTCACGCAAATCCTAGCATTATGATCGAAATGGCAGATCCAGACGGCCGTGATAACCTCATCCAATCGATTCAGAAGAGTGCGATGGAATTAAGTCCTTTTGAGTGGGTTGGCCGAATTCTCACAAAGCGAGGCCGTACGAAATGGATTCATGCGAGAAGCGTTCCGGTTAAAGAATCGGACGGGAGTATCCTCTGGGACGGCGTAGTCATGGATGTGACTAAAAATAAGGAGCTCGAGATTAAGTTTGAAGAAGAAAAATCTAAAACCGCTCATAATGCGAAGTTGGCGTCTCTGGGGGAGCTTTCAGCTGGGATCGCTCACGAAATTAATAACCCATTAACGATTTTGCTCGGGACCGTTTCTTTCCTTTCACGGTTTAAGGATGAACCAGAGAAGTTTAATGCAAAAATTGCGACAATGGAAAAAGCTGGAGATCGAATTGTAAAAATAGTGAACGGGTTAAGAAAATTTTCACGGACTGGATTTAAAGATAAATTTAAACCCCATTCGGCATCAAACCTACTCCAAGAATCCATCACTCTCATTCAGGGTAAGTTTAATCAGTTTGGGATTGATCTCGAGGTGGATAACCAGACAGAAGCTTTTATTAACTGTGATGAAATCGAAATTGAGCAGGTCATTATTAATCTCTTGAATAATGCTATTTACGCAGCTCGGATGAAGGAAAATCCTAAGGTGAAAGTACGACTTTTTGAAGATTCGGGTAAAGTCGTACTTCAGGTTTTCGACTCTGGTCCAGGAGTAGCTCCTGAAAATCGCGATCGACTCTTCGATCCTTTTTTTACAACAAAGCCTGTCGGAGAAGGAACGGGGCTAGGACTTTCGATCGTAAAAGGAATACTGGATCATCATAAGGCTACGATCTCTTTAACGCCAAATAGCGGTATGACCTGTTTCGAAGTTCGTTTTTAGAAATAGAATAGAAAGATTTTTTTATGATCTCAGTCGTAAAAACTTTGAAAGAGATGGGTCTTGCCGATTTAGAAATCTCGAAGCTAGGTGAGTGGGACGCACTCGGTGTCATGAGTGAAGAGTGTATATCCTACGTCGTTTACCATTCGGGTGCTCGGCTTGCAGTGCTTGTCGATCCTAAGCTCGAGGATAGAGAAAAGTGTGTAGAGATTTCGCGTCGCCTCGAGGGATACACTTGGGTGGCGGTAGTGGATACCCACACCCACGCCGATCATGTTTCAGTGGCAGCGGATATGGCCGCTGTTTTGAAAGCGCCACTGATTATGCATCAGCTTAGCCCGAGTTCGAGAGTTCATCTCCGTGTATGCCATCAGACTGTAATACCGACCGAAGTAGGTGAGCTTTCTCTCATTCCTACCCCTGGGCATACACCCGATAGTTTAACCGTGACTTGGGGCCCGTTTATTTTATCTGGGGATACGGTCGTTTTTAATGATGTAGGCCGAGATGATTTACCCGGCGGCTCACCTGAATCGCATTATGAGAGTTTAATGGCTCTAAAGAAAATACTACCCGCTTCTTCGCTTCTTCTACCCGGCCATGGGCGAACGGCAATGGTCGCGACCTGGGGCTCACAACTAAAAACGAATCGATCCCTGACCCAGGAAAAAGATGAATTTATCCGTGAGGCGGCTGAATTTAATGCCCCCGCACCAAAAGACTTCAAGCGCTCATTAGTCGAAAATTTTAAATAGATTCGGTTTCTCGGTAGACGAATGACTAGTTCTTAGACAAATAGTTTTTTGAACCCGCTTTTACGGCTGTTGGGCTGGCATAGATTCTGCTCTATGCGGGGCTATGATCAAGAATAAGATTCGATTTAAAAATGGCGTTGGATTCCTCATGTCGATCGTTGCCTTCACTGGTTGCGATATTTCCGATAACGCCCAGAAATCTGCCGATAACTCTAAAAGAGCAGCGGATAATAGTTCAGAACTTCTCGATTTAAATGCAACCGCTTTTGGTGATGTCCGCCAGGGGGGAGCGCGTGACCGTCGTGAGCGCTCACTTGAAAAAATGATGACTGCAGTCACTCTGAATGCGAAACTTGCTTCTGCTGCCGCATATATGAGCGCATTTGAGTTCCAGCTTTATAAAGGAAATGGATTTCGCGAGGATAATGCAAAAAAACGCGAGCTCCTTTTTACTGAAGCGGTAGCGGAACTCATGCGTACGCAAAAAGACTTTTCAGACACGGACTTGAATCGAATGGCAATTGCAGGAACCCTTCATAAAGTAAGCGAAAGACAGCGTGAAGCTTCGATTCGTTATGGATATACATCTAAGTCAATTCTGGATTTATTTGCCGAAGCACTTTCGATTCGAGTAAACGCAGAAAGTGATCCTGCGTTTCTTGCGAAGCAGCCTACGTACTTAGTCGAGGCTTTAAGATCTTCTGATGATGTGATTCGTTTATTACAGATCAGAGCGAATTTATTTACAGTCCTAGGTGGAGTGGATGTCATGAAGTCGAGTGCCGTGCAAATCGATTCAGGCATTGAAAAACTGAAGGCAGCAGTTCAAACAAAAAGAATTTTGATGGCAGGTGGAATTGAGTTCCAGAAAACCCCGGAAGCTGATGCGATAATGACTAAACTGAATGAAACAGTTCTTCCAGAGGACACAAATCCTTTCACGAAAAAATTGCAAGAAGTGAAAGCTTTAATCGGACTAATGCTCAAGTAAGTCTAAGCGTTTAATGATCGTAGGTAAGGCTTCCATCTTTGAGACCACGATGTCTGCTCCCATGGCTCGGACAGCGTTATCATCCAGGTTCGAATTTAATAGCCCTGAGAATAGAACGCAGATTGGAGTCGAAGGGAATCGCTCGACACATTTTTTTAGAAGCTCGACACCGTTCATGAGGGGCATGTTTGTATCGGTGATGATGTAGTGAAATGGTTTAGCATCAAGATAACCGAGCGCGTCTAATCCATCGTGAGCCATTGTAAATCTAAGATCTATTTTCTCTGATAATTCCTGATTGAGAAGCTCTTTCAGCCATTCACGGAAATCTTTATCGTCATCGACTATGAGTATTTGCAATGATTTACGCATTCTATTCCCCCCTTTGGGAGTGATAGAATCGCTTATGTATAGAACCAAAGCGTCCGGTCTAAGAAGTTCGGACGTCTGAGTTCGTTAAATCTGACTTCGAACTAGCTTTCGATCGATATTCCGAGGGTGTGACGCCAAACTTTTTACGGAATGTATCGTTAAAAGTTGATTTCGAGTTAAAGCCGCTATCCATGGCAATTCCGAGTAAATTCATATGCTGCGCCGCGGGATCCGTGAAAAGCTTTCGCGAATGATCAAGTCGATATCGATTTACGAGTTCAAAGAAATTCGTTTTTAACCCGCGGTTAATCACTTCTGAGAGAACATAGCTTTTTACTCCTACGACATCGGCAAGATCCGATAGTCGAAGTGTGGGGCTTAGGTAAAGTTTTTTATCCACGAGCGCGGCTGTGATTAAGGTTGTGATCCGCTCTATTTCTTTATCGCTCAGTTGTGAGGGGTTGGGTTTTTTAGGAGAAAAAGACTCTTCCTCAATTTTCCAAAACTGTGTGGCACGAAGGCTGTAGTAGACAAGTCCTAGTAAACCCGCAGTGCCGAATAGGGGTGAGTAAATCCATAAAGGGTAAAATGGACCTGTCAGCAGGTCCGTCAGGCTTAAAAGACCTGAGCCGATACAAACACCGATGAGAAATCGAAGCCAGGAAAGGTGGAGTGAAGAAAGATCGGATAGATTTTCAGATGCGAGTTCATTAAATTTCCGAACTTGTCGTATGGAAAAGTAGAGGTAAGGAATGAGTACGACTAACTGAATTGCGTTATGAAAATACTTATCCACCAACGCATCATCCGTTCGAATGAAGAAAAACCATACCCATCCGGTTAAGAATGGTAAAAGATTTAATTTATTTACTTTCGAAATATTAAAAGGTCGTTCGGTAATCGATAATATATAGAGATAAATGAGTGTGAAATTGCCGAGTTCGAAGGGAAGCGAAATACGAAAAACAGATGGATACTGAGTTGTAAGAGCTTGGAGTACTAATTCAAAACATAGAATCGCAATGACTAAGACGCGAGCAATGGAACTGCTTTTTCCACGAATGATCGATCCAATCACTAACGCGGCTAGGGTAGCAGTAATAACGAATAGATAATGGGTGTTAGAGTTCATGTTCACGTTCAGTGTTTTCGAGTATCCACTCAGCGGCCTGACGGAAAGACGAAGTAAATAAGTCGGGCGAAAAGCCGTCAGGTCGGTGTTCACTCATATAGATAGTTCCACGGCACCCGGCAGCTTTCCCCGCCTCGATGTCTCCTTGGCGGTCGCCAACCATAAAGGAGTGAGCGAGTTCGATGCCGAACTCCTCGGCAGCTTCGACGAGCATTCCTGGGAGTGGTTTTCTGCAAACACACCCGTGGTGGTCATCGTGGTAGCAAACTTTAATAGCGTCCGTTCCGAGCTGTTCAAAGACGAGGGAATTCATCGCTTCGACGACTTCCTTTTTTTGCCAACCCCGAACGACGTCAGGTTGGTTCGTTACGACAACGATCAGGTAGCCAGCGCTTTTAAGTTTCGAAACACCGTCATGAACTTCAGGAAGAAATTCAAACTCCTCAACATGCTTCGGGGCGCGTGGTTTACCATCACGGATATGGGTCCGGTTTATCACACCATCGCGGTCGAGAAATACAGCTTTACGGAGCATGGGCCTATTTATAACCGCTAAAATCGGTGAATGTCACGCAAACACCGTGTAATCTCTTATAAGAGATGAGTAATGAAATCAGATTGATTCCCTTTGCGCCGGTCCCTTTTAAATTAGAGATGAAAGCTCGAGCAGAGGTTATGCCGGGAGTGCTTAAGATCGACTTTATGATTCGCAAGTACGAATCGGTTCCCGCATTTCTTGCCGTGAAATCTGATCTTCATTTGGGTGGGAGGGCGGATGAGCTCTGGCGGAAGTCGTGTCTGGAGTTCTTTTGGAGTGGTGGCGAAGGTCCCGATGATCCGTATTACGAATTTAATCTTTCACCGGATTTAAAATGGAACTGTTACCGGTTTCATCGGTACCGGGAAAGGGATCTCAGTTTTAATCCTGCCTCACTTCCGCGTGTAGGAGTTACGCGTGAAGGGGATAAGATTATTTTTAGTGCCCAAGTCGAGTTACCCCCTCATGGTCGCGTTCGTTTTCTAGGAGTAAATGCGGTGATTGAGAGGGAAGGAGGAAGTCTTTCTTACTGGGCTGTTCATCACCCAGACTGTGAGCCCAATTTTCACGATAAACGGGGATTCGTTGCGCACCTCGAGAGTGCTACGCCGTAAAGCAGGATAATAGCGAGCGAATAGAGTACGAGAATTAACCGGCGACGAGGTGGATTCGAATCATCAGGCAGAGTTTTCATAAAGAAACTGCCAAAAATCGCTGTAACGATAACCGCAGCCAAGCCTCCGATGCTAGATAGAATAAGTGGGCCAGCGGAATCACGAATTTTAATCGATGAGTCGACCTGGTGGTAACCATAGAAAAATGCAAAGAGTAGGGTTGCAGATTTTACGAATGATAAAAGTTTTTTATCGAGAACTTCGATGAAGCTTCTTCCTGATCCTTCAGGATGAAGTCCGATCGATCCACTCACGCGTTGGTAGAGGCGGTAACCGAAGTAGCCGAGGATTAATAAGAGGGGAATGGAGGATAGGAGTTGACGCATATATCTCTAGAGTAAGCCCCATTCGACTCAGTTACAACTAGGGCAAAATAAATCCTGTAGCCATCGGCTACAGGATTTATAAATAAAGAGCAGTTAGATCCTTTTAGAGCCGACCGAGATTCATCACTTTATTCCAAGCGTTTACGAAATCAGCCGCAAACTTCTGCTTGCCGTCTTCCGAAGCGTAGATTTCAGCGATCGCACGAAGTTCAGAGTGAGATCCGAAAATCAGGTCTACGGAAGTAGCCGACCATTTCTTGGCTCCTGTTTTACGGTCGATTCCATCATAGGTTCCTGGAGCCGTAGAAGACTTCTCCCATTTCGTCGACATATCCAGAAGGTTCACAAAGAAATCATTTGTGAGTTTTCCCGGTTTCGAAGTGAGTACGCCCATTTTAGATCCATCGGCGTTTGTGCCTAGAGCGCGCATTCCACCCACGAGTACCGTCATCTCGGGTACTGAGAGAGTGAGTAGATTAGCTCGATCAACGAGGCTTTCCGTAGGCGAGAGGGAGTTCCCTTCGCCATAGTAGTTACGGAATGCATCGGCTTTAGGTTCTAAAACCGCAAACGAATTCACATCGGTTTGCTCCTGCGAAGCATCCATTCGTCCTGGCGTGAATGGAACCTTCACAGAAAGCCCTGTATTTTTTGCTGCTTCTTCTAACCCAGCGGCCCCACCTAATACGATGAGATCTGCGAGTGAGACTTTCTTTCCTGATTTATTGAAATCCGATTGAATGGACTCCAGTTTCGTAAGCACCTTCGAAAGTTCAGCAGGATTATTCACAGCCCAGTCCTTCTGGGGAGCAAGCCGAACTCTCGCGCCGTTAGCTCCACCGCGAAGATCCGTTCCGCGGAATGAAGCAGCAGATGCCCAAGCGGTACGAACGAGTTCTGAAGTGCTGAGTCCAGAATTCAGGATTTTACTCTTCAAGACCGAAATATCAGCCGAATCAATCAGTTTATGATTCACAGCTGGAATCGGGTCTTGCCAGATGAGTGTCTCGCTTGGAACTTCTGATCCCAAGTAGCGAACGCGTG
>JBGSHQ010000203.1:0-4132 GCA_041752095.1 Bdellovibrionia bacterium | reverse complement strand
GAGAACTCCGCCGTCGACTGCGCGGAGTGGAAAAATGTGGCCTGGTGAAACGAGATCATCAGCGCCCTTCGATGGATCGACCGCGACGCGAATCGTCTGAGCGCGGTCATGAGCAGAAATTCCTGTCGTTACACCTTCTTTAGCTTCGATCGAAACGGTGAACGCGGTTTTCTTAGGTGAGCGGTTCTGGGCCGTCATCATCGAGAGGTTAAGCTGATCGATTCTTTCACCTGGAAGAGTCAGGCAAATCAGTCCACGGGCGTGAGTGGCCATAAAATTTACTAATTCCGGCGTTACGAACTCTGCCGCAATAACGATATCGCCTTCATTCTCGCGGTCCTCATCATCGACGAGAATAATCATCTTTCCGTTTTTCAGGCGTTCAAGGGCTACAGTGATTGCGTTTTCGGATTTATTCATTGCCATTAAATTTCCTTACGTATTTTTCAATATATTTAGCCATGGAGTCGACTTCGATATTCACAAGGTCACCGACCTCGATTTCAGAGAAGCGCGTATGCGACCACGTATGTGGGATGAGCATGATGCTCACAGAATTCTGAGTCGCCGTGTTCACCGTGAGGCTAACTCCGTCGATGGCGATGGAGCCTTTTTCAATCGTATAGCGTGCTAGTTCCGGTGGGAGTGTGAATTCGAGTAACCACGCGTCCGAGTTTTTTTTCATGCGTGTTAGTTTAGCAAGTCCATCAACATGTCCACTCACGATGTGACCCGAAATACGGTCACCCATTTTTAGGGCGCGCTCGAGGTTCACAGTCGTGCCTGCCTTTGCGTTCCCGAGTGAGGTGCGCATGAGTGTTTCCGGGCTCACGTAAAAGGAAACTTCGCCTGAGTTATTTAAAATCTCAGCAACTGTGAGGCAGATCCCGTTCAGTGCGACACTTTCGCCTAAAGTGAGATCGTTAAACCCAGTATCAAGTTTCAAAACCGATGAATGGTCCTTCACCGATACACTCGTAAGCTTTGCTGTTTTTTCTATAATCCCGGAGAACATATTTCCGTTTCTACCTTATCGGTGTTTTTGCCACCCGATCCATTTTGTGTGATCGTTACCCGTTCATTCGCGATACCCAATTCGATAATCGCGTTTGAAAGAGTGGGCCCTGCTTCCACTAATATTTCTAACACTCCTCGCGCTCCTAAAACAGAGAGTGCTTCTGCCGGGGTGGAGTAGAAGGCGACCTGAAAACCTTTTGACTCTGCACTCAGGATCCAGTCCTTCGCCTGTGATTTTACACGACCTCTGCGGTCGAGAATGGCGATCTCTCGGGATAGTTTTCGGGCCGGTTCAGAATTGTTTACGAAATGATCAGTAACGTGGCGCACTGTAAATTCAGGGAGATCAGCGAGAATCGTTCCACTTCCGGTGAGAATGGCGCCCGCACGTTTTCGTAGCCGGTGGGCGAGTTCGAGGGATGAGGGTGAAGTGAAGGTTTTTTTCCCTTCGGGTGGAATCATCGAGCCCTTCGTATCAAACGCTTGTTTTACGGTTACCCAGGGCTTTCCCGTTTTCGACCAGTGGGCGAATGCGCGGATCAAGTGTTTCGATTCTGTTTCGATTTCGGAGTCTGGAAAGAGTTCACACGTCACGCCGTGGTCGCGCAGAAATTTACCGCCCCCGCCAGCGACGCGTGGATTAGGGTCAGAAACGCCGTAAAAAACAGACTTTATACCCGATTCTAAAATCGCATGCGTACACGGTGGAGTGCGACCTGTGTGGTTACATGGCTCAAGCGTTACGAGGAGGATTTTAGCTTGATCTAATATTCCGCGCGCGCGGAGATCAGCGATCACCATTGCTTCAGCGTGGGGGGTGCCGGCCCCTTCATGGAATTTCTGGGAAAGAATTTCGCCTCTCACATTTAAAGCCGTAGCCCCGACTGCGGGGTTGGGGTCAGTGGAACCGAGGCGTTCAGTCGTGAGCGCGATCAGAGATTTTAGGATGGGTTTTAGATGGGCTGTTTCCATTGATCCCCATTGATGGCGAAGCGTCGCGTTATTTTATGCATCTCATTTAAGACTTTCCGTAGGAAAGTCTCGCCTATTTCGCTAGAACGGGAAAGTGATCTTTCACCTCGATTTAGACAGCTTTTTCGTCTCCTGTGAGCGGTTAAAGAACCCCGAACTCGTAGGAAAAGTTATCGCCGTAGGTGGGACAAGCGGCCATGGTGTGATTTCATCCGCAAGTTACGAGGCCCGAAAATTCGGCGTCCGCTCGGCCATGCCCGTGCAGCAGGCGCTTCGAATTTGTCCGCATCTGATTCTGGTGAATAGCACCTTCGGACTTTACTCGGAAAAGTCCCGCGAGGTTTTCGAAGTTGTCGAAGGCTTCACCCCAACGGTCGAAAAAGTTTCAGTCGATGAAGCTTATCTCGATATGCGGGGAACCGAAAAACTTTGGGGCCCACCACGAGAGGCGGCCGAAAAAATCCGCGCTGCTGTTTTTAAAAAATCAGGATTAACCTGTTCAATCGGCATCGCTTCGAACCGCCGAGTTGCGAAGATCGCAACTGATTTCAAAAAGCCAGATGGGGTGACTTATGTCGAAACGGGGAGAGAGGCAGAGTTTTTAGCGCCGCTTGAACTTAAAAAAATCCCTGGAATTGGGCCTTCTACAGAAGCAGTTCTGAATGCAAACGGACTTTTCCGTGTTCGTGATGTGCAGAGCTGGTCCCTTGAAAAATTACAGGGACGACTCGGCGATAATCTCGGAAATTTTCTCTACCGGGCTTCACGAGGCGAAGGCTCCACTGCTTTTTTCGAGGAGGCCGAGACTCGTTCCATGTCGCGCGAGAGGACGTTTCCGGAGTTTATTAAAGACCGAGTTGGACTTAAAAAAGAACTCTGGTCGATGGTGGCAGAAATCGGAGAAGAACTTCGTTCGGAAGAAGATCCTGCACTTCGGTACGCGCACTCGGTTCGGTTAAAACTGCGCTACCCCGATTTTACGACGATCTCCAGGTCGCACGTTCTCGGAAAACCCACTCGGATCGACGAAGAACTTTATATGGAAACCGAGAAACTTTTCGAAAATGCATGGTCGGGGGGGCGCGAGGTACGCCTACTCGGAGCCGGAGTAGTGCTCGGTGATGGGTCGCGGCAGCTGGGCTTATTTGAGCCCGTTTATGATGAACAAAAGAAGGAAAAACTCGCGGATTTAAAGGATAAACTTCGGGGTAAGTTTGGGGAAAATGCGGCTAAAACGGGGCGCGATTTTTAACTTGCCCTAACCGATTCCTAACACGAAGATGCGGGAGTAAGGAGATACGTTTTAACCATGAAAACAGGAAAACCAAACGTACTCGTAGTCGAAGATGAAGCGGATGTTCGGGACCTCGTCGTCCTTCATTTAAAACGCGAAGGATTTAATGTCGTCGCGGTTGATGATGGAGAGAAGGCGCTAAAATATCTGGGTGAATCAGCACAGTTCGAAGCGACTGATCTTGCTGTCGTCGACTGGATGCTGCCCGGAATGAGTGGGCTTGATGTGACGAAATGGATTCACGCAAAAGGCGAGCAGCTCCCGATCCTCATGGTTACGGCACGCGCTGATAGCGCGGATATCGTCCGTGGACTCGAGAGTGGTGCGGATGATTACGTGACTAAACCTTTCGAAATTCCTGTATTTCTCGCGCGAGTTCGGTCGCTCCTCAGACGTTCACGCCAGACGGCAGGCGCGGGGAATCCAGGCGATATTAAGAAATTAAAAATCGGGATGCTCGAACTCGATACTGAATCTTATGATGTCACAGTGGGCCCAGAAAAATTAAACCTGACCCCATCGGAATTTAAACTCCTAAAGGCGCTGATGCAAAATCAGGGACGTGTTCTCTCGCGCGATCGACTGATTGAACTCGTGCAAGGCGAAGGCGTTTCGGTCGTCGACAGAGCGATCGATACCCATGTGTTTGGGCTTCGTAAGAAAATGGGCGAGGCTGCTGATTTCGTTGAGACGATTCGCGGTGTCGGTTACCGTATGAAGTCTGGCGTGTAAAATGTGTTAACACGACTCTTCGGTAAACCGATCGCATCTAGCAAGATGAAGCCTGAAAAGGGGGAAGAGTCGCTTGAAACGATCGATGAGATTCGAGCGCAGAGGGATGAACTTTCT
>JBGSHQ010000202.1:0-2259 GCA_041752095.1 Bdellovibrionia bacterium | reverse complement strand
GGTGCGAAACAACCTGAGTGGTGGAGTTCGGAGACGGTTGGTAGAGATTGGCAACCGAGGCCTTCCAACCATCTCCTTTGTTGGTGTCGATGGACCCGTCGGGTCCGATCTGCAATGACAGTTCAGCGGGAAATCCATCGGCTTTCAAGATCGGTCTCCCCGCGCTCGTTGTCTTCCAAACGAAAAACTTTTGTCCCTTTTGAAATTCAGTCGAGGCGAGCTGAGGAACTGTCGGGGCTTTGAAATTCATGTTCACTTCGTAGGCGGGGTACTGCTTAATCCTCTGAATTTCCACGATCGGAGACCCAATGGTAGCGGTCATTTCCTTTCCGATTTCGTAGTTGTTCCGCGTGGTGTTCTGAATTTCGGGGTTTTTAACCGACGTGGCGCAACCCTGAAGCAGGGCACAGACCCCGAAAAAGATGAACGTAACGAAGCTGCGTACCGACCGACGCTGACGACTACAAATTGTGGAGTGCGCCCCGTTCTTCAGACAGCGTAGCCATATAGTTTCTGTATCGGCCGGCTAGCGGGGTTCATGTTCAAAACTTCTTTTTCAAACTCGCTCGGGGGTAAATATCCGAGCGAAGAGTGAAGTCGCTTTTCGTTGTAAATCTCATCGATGAACTTTGGCAAATTATTTAATACATCTTCCATCGTTTTGTACTGCTTTACGTAAACCTCTTCGCGCTTAAGCGTTTTAAAAAATGATTCGATGTAGGCATTTTCCTCCGGCGTCGCGGGCTGCGACATGGAGATCGTAAAGCCGTTGGCGTTGAGATAATCGACGTAGCCTTCGCAGCAGTATTGAACGCCACGGTCGGAGTGATGGATCACGCCTTTAGGCGGCCTGTAGTTCTTCACGGCCACCGTTAGCGCATCCAGGCAGAACTTGTGGCTCGAATCCCGCGAGACCGACCAGCCTACGATTTTGCGCGTATAAACATCAATTACAGCGCTCACGTAGATGTATTCACGAAGTAATTTAATGTAAGTGAAATCGGTTGCCCAGACCTGATTCGAAGAAGTTAACTTCAATCCTCGAATGAGATTCGGGAAGGTAAGTTTTTTCCCAATCGCTTCGCCTCGCTTTTTTCCAGTTTTTTGGTGAGAGCAAACGATCGAGTTTACCTTCATGATTCGCCGGATTCTCTTCGTGTTTACGACGTAACCCTCGCGAAGAAGGTGTTTTTGAATTCTCCGATACCCATAGCCTGGAAGCTCTTCGTGAATAATTTCAATCCAGTCTTTGACGTCGACATCTTTTAGGAGCTGCTTTTCGCTTTTTGTAGTTCGGTAATAGTAAGTGGATCTAGCGATGCCCATTATTTTGCATCCCTTTTCCACTGATCCAAATTCTCGGAGGTGATTGCGGATGAACTCACACTTTTTTGCTGTTGTGAGAAGCTCCGGACTTTTTTTAACATCCTGTTCTCTAGGTAGAGCTCGCCGACCTCAGCTTTGAGCATCCGTATGTAGCCTTCAAGCTTTTGCAATTGAACGCCGTGATGCTCAACTCTCGCTTTTGCCTTCTTTATCTCTAGTGGCAACTTTCCAGTTTTATGGAGCTTGATCCAGTGGCTCACCGTTCCGTGCGAAACCTTGTAAATTTTCGCGGCCTCTCGGTAGCTAAGCTTTTCCTCGAGAATGTGTTTCACCATCATCACGTAATACTCGGTGGTATACGTCGCGGGGCGGCCCTGGGGCCTCTTTTCCTTAATAACTGGCTGGTTCAATATTTCCATTGGATCTCCGGTTCCGGCACTAACATAGCGCCTTGGGTGATGCCAACTGGCTGTATAGAAACTATCGTGGAATTGTCCGACAGAAGGGGCGCACCCCAATCCCCATGCTTTTGGATGCATATTCCTCGGACAGAAAATAGAACTGATGACGGCAGAACAACTTGCTGTTTCGCTAATTCACGAAATGGGTCATCAAGAGCTTTTTCTGATAAACTTATTGGACCGCCTTGTAAATTCTGATTTCGATTACAACCTTGTTCATGCGCCTTTTCAGGGAAAAGAGCGACCCCCGATTGGACGCCTGCATTCTCTCTTCGACTTTTTCCGAATGATTCAGTTCGAGCGTTCCGCGAACTTGAATTGTGTCCGTCATGAAGAGCTTTACCTTGAGACCGAAAACTCGTTTGAAAATGGAGAATTAACGTTCTTCGCACGGGAGCTTATTGAAAGCATTCACGTCTTTCTTTTCGGAAATCGTCGGAACTTGGCTGTGCCATCATGAAACTTATTTTGA
>JBGSHQ010000201.1:0-3601 GCA_041752095.1 Bdellovibrionia bacterium | reverse complement strand
CCCAAGGACCGTATACCGTAAAGAATCGTAGACCCGTGGTCGGTAGGTTGTAGAGGTGACTATAGCTATGCGCCATGCTCTCGTTTGCTTTTTTCGTTGCTCCATATAAGGACACCGGATGATCGGCGTTTTCGTGCACGGAAAACGGCATGTGGGTGTTTAATCCGTAAACCGAACTGGTCGACGCGTAAACTAGGTGTTTCACTCCATGATGACGACAGCCTTCGAGGATATTCACAAAACCTATGATATTAGTTTCAATGTACGGATAGGGATTTTCAATCGAGTAACGAACTCCTGCCTGAGCGGCGAGGTTGACAACTTTATCAAAATGATTTTCCGCGAAGAGGATGTCTACTGAGGTTCGATCGGCAATATCGATTTTTTCGAACTGAAACTTAGGTTGGGGTGTGAGAAGCGAGAGACGCGCTTTCTTCAGATTCACGTCGTAATAATCGTTTAAATTATCGATGCCAAAGACGTTATGTCCGGCTTGGAGAAGCCGTTTACTAAGAGCGGAACCGATGAATCCGGCCGCGCCGGTAACCAGAATTTTCATTCGCGTGTGTCCAGGGAAGCTTCGAACTGGTGAACCTTCTCCCGACCCTTTCGGTAGATGGTGCGAGCGACTTCATAACCGGGTTGAGGGAGGAGGAGCCGCATAAGTTCAGCACCGAGAATTCGGTACTGACCTCCGACTTTCGCCGCGCGAACAGCTCCTTTTTTAATGAGGCGCATCATTGTCGAGCGAGAAACCTTCAGCAGATCCTCAGCTTCCTCGCGGGTATAAACCTGTGTTTCTTTAATTTCTGACACTTGCACAGGTGTAGCAACCGTAATCAAATCATGTCAATACGGTTCAAAAGGGGGAACTCTTCGAATGAGTGTAAAGGCAAAATCGGATCGGTCTTTTCTAAAAACTTTGTGTTGGCTGCATCACTTAAGCACTTGGCGGGTGACCGGACTCATTGTTTTCACCATTCCCCTCGGGGTCCTTCAGGGGCTTGTCGATATCAGTTTTGGTTTTTGCCTCCTTTATTTCTTAGGTGCGTTCGGGCTTGTGCAGGATCCGATGATTCCGTCATGGTTGCCTCACATCGATCCGGTGTCTTTACTCCTTGGTACCGGACTCGTTCGCACTCTCCTATTATTTCTGGCAACCCTCGCCGGAAATCTCGGTTACGAATCCTTCAGTGTCGTACTCCGTAATCGACTCGTCGATTCTCTTGGTGGTGAAGACGGTGCGCTCCGGATTTCCGTTGCGGATTCTTCTCATATTTTATCAAATCTGATTTCCCGTTCCGCAAGTTTTGTTTCCGCCCTCGCACAAATTACACTCGGGAGCCTGAGCCTGCTCGTCACGGTCATTGGACTTTCGCGTCTTTCGCTTCAATTAACTGCCGTCGCGATGGGTTCATTTTTTATTTTTGGGTTGCCAGTGATTTTCACGCGCCGCCTTTTTCAGGGGTATTCGACGCGAGTGTATAGCGGCTCCAATGAATTTTCCCAAACGCTCTTGAAGAGTTTAAGAAACTTAGAATTTTTGAAAATCATAGGAAGAACGGGCGCGATTCGCGAACGACTACGGGTGGTGAATCAGACCATTTTAAAAAATTATACGCGCTACATTTCGTGGCTGACTTTAAATTCTTCATGGCCCCAGTTCGGAGCGATTTGTATCGTGGTCGCCGTCGTCCTCGTGAATCAGCAGAAGGCGTGGCTGGCTCCCACGATTCTCGTTCCATTTATTTACCTTTTAAATCGGGCAGCCGCTAATATGAGTGTGGTTATTAGTTCGCTGGGAAACGCCCAGTTTAATCGGCCATTTCTACTCAATCTCATGTCCCAACTGAATTCCGCTTCGGCGGAAAAGCAAATTATCCTGAGCGGAACAGAAAAAACGGGAAAACTGGAATCGCTTACGGTTTCGAACGCAGAAATCGGCCGAGAAAGTTCTCTCCTGTTTGGAATTTCGTTCCAAGCAAAAGCAGGCGATCTCGTTCTTTTTTCCGGAGAGTCAGGTAAAGGGAAAAGTACCTTACTCATGACCTTACTTGGTTTACTTCCTACTCGTGTGGGTAGCGTCTCTTGGAACGGAATTCTAATGGAAAATCTCGATACGAAAATTTTTCAATCCAAAATTGCGTTTTCTGGACCAGACCCATTCCTCCTCGACCTTTCCATTCGAGATAATTTACTTATGGGTTCTGAGCACCTTAAGCCCACCGAAAAAGAAATCCAGGACGCCTTAGCTACGGCCGTTTGTGATTTCGTTCGTGACCTCCCCCAAGGAATAAATTCAAAACTCCTTGAAGGCGGAGAGGGAATTTCAGCGGGTCAAAAACAACGACTCTCAATCGCACGTGCACTTTTACGTAAACCTGACGTACTCGTTTTAGACGAAGCGACTGCGAACATCGATATCGAACAGGAAGCAAATATTATTCGCGGGATTCGTGCAAAATTTCCTGATGCTTTTCTTCTCGTCGTCTCCCACCGCCGTTCGCTCGAAGGAATCGCGAACGTGAAAGTTACCCTCTAGGTCGAATATGAGTGAAGTCGAAAATATACCAGTCGTGGTGATCGGAGCGGGTGTCGTCGGGTGCGCGGTAGCCGCTCGTCTCGCGGAAATGGGCCTAAAACCCTGGGTTTTAGAATCCGGTCCTAGGATGGCGGAAGGAGTAACTAGCCGAAATAGTGGAGTTATCCATTCGGGAATCTATTACCCGCGGGGATCTTTAAAAGCAGAACTTTGTATCCGAGGGCAGACACTCCTATATGAGTGGTGCGGAGAAAAAAGCGTACCCCATCGCCAAACCGGGAAGTGGATTGTAGCGACCTCAGCGGCAGAAGTGGAGTTATTAGAAGAACTCTTAAAAAGCGCCAAGGATTGCGGGGCACGGGATCTTGAAATCGTTGGTCCCGATCGCCTGAAAATCGACTGCCCGGATATCACTGCAGAGGCTGCGATTTGGGCCCCTTGGTCTGGGATCGTAGATCCTTACGAATTCACGCGAAGTCTCTCAGTTTCCGCGATGGAGGAAGGTGCGGAGATTTTATTTGGGACTGAAGTCAAGCGAGTCGAAGCGGTACGTTCCGGCGGGTACCGGCTCGAAACTGCACGGGGACCGATTCTCGCAGACCATGTGATCAACTCGGCCGGACTCCGGGCGGATGAAGTCGCACGTCTTGCTGGAATCGATCATTACCGGATTTATCCTTGGGTCGGCCACTATTTTACTTTGCGCAGTTCACGTAAATTAGCTTCACTGATTTATCCAATAAAGAGTAAAAATACGCCCGGACTCGGAGTCCACCTCACCGTAGATCTGTGTGGAGGACTCCGACTCGGTCCTGATGTCGAAATCGGAACTTCCATAGACGATTTTTCTGAACCGAAAGACCTTTCGATCCGACGAACTCGGTTCTTTGAGTCGGCCTCACGTTTTCTTCCCGGAATTCGAGAGGAGGATCTGAGTTATCATTCCTGCGGTATTCGTCCGAAACTCAGAAGCCCAGAGGAGAATTCTGAGCACGATTTTGTTGTGTCCAAAGATCGGCCTGGTTGGATTAATCTTGTAGGAATCGAATCTCCTGGCTT
>JBGSHQ010000200.1:0-11304 GCA_041752095.1 Bdellovibrionia bacterium | reverse complement strand
CCCTCAGGTACTTATCCTAGATGAACCGACCGTCGGCCTCGACCCGAAGCAGATTATCGAAATTCGGGAACTCATTAAATCACTCGCGGGCGAGCACACGATTGTTCTTTCTTCACACATCCTTCCCGAAGTCACAGCGACCTGTGGGCGAATCATTGTGATTAATCGGGGGAAGATCGTCGCAGAAGATACGATCGATGGACTGACGATGCGCTTGAAGAAGGGTCTCCTTCTTCAGATGATGGTGAAAAATCCTAATGAAGAAGGAATCGCAGCGATCCGCGCTGTTCCGGGTGTGACCGGAGTTTCGAATATTGGCCCGAAGCTCGTGATCGAACTTTCCCCGAACCAAGGGGAACTCAGAGACGCGGTTGCTGCTGCAGCGGTAACAAAGGGCATGGGTATTTTAGAGTTTGGATCCGAAAAAGTGAGCTTAGAAGAAATCTTCCTCCAGCTCACAACTTCTGAAGGAGGCGAAAATGAACTTCAAAACTAGTTTTTCGAACATCTGGACGATCGCACGCAGAGATTTTCGGAGTTATTTCACAACTCCTATTGCTTATACCATCCTGGCGCTCTTTCTAGCGATCATGGGTTATATGTTCTTTAATATGCTCGCCTATTTTAACGAGCAAGCGATGAACTACCAGCAGTATAATATGGGGAAAGCTCTCTCCATTTCTGAAGGTGTCATTCGTCCTCTCTACGGAAACATGAACGTGATCCTTCTCTTTTTTACTCCCGCTATAACGATGCGGCTATTTGCAGAAGAGCGAAAGAATCAAACCCTCCAACTCCTCATGACGAGTCCACTGAGTCTGACTGAAATCGTTCTGGGTAAATTTTTATCCAGCGCTCTTTTCGTATTAGTGATGATCGGCGCAACACTGATTTACCCTGCTGTACTCATCCTATTTGGAAATCCGGATATCGGAACGCTTTTCACTTCGGTACTCGGTACGTATTTACTGACATGCTGCCTACTCACCACGGGCGTTCTGTTTTCTGCGATGACCGAAAACCAGATCGTGGCGGTGTTCCTTACGATCTGTGTGAACTTCTTACTCTGGATTATTTCGTGGTCGGCTTACCAGGCAGGTCCATTCTGGAGTGATGTGCTCATGCAACTTTCGCTCATTAATCACTTCATGAACTTCAGTCAGGGAATGATTAATACGACGGACGTCATCTATTATCTTTCATTTATTATCTTTGGACTCTTTCTTACTCACCGAGTCCTTGATTCGTACCGCTGGAGATCTTAATCATGACGAATCCTAGCTTAAATCGTCCGAACAGTAGCTTAATCCAAATTCTATCCGTACTCGTCCTCCTCTTTGGTATCGGAGGACTGATCGTACGTGTTGCGTATCCGGAACCCGTATGGATTCAGTATAGTGTGTTTGGGGCGTTTGTTGCCACTCTAGGCGGACTTCTCTGGAACCTGCGTGGATCGGTGAATCGCAGAACAGCGATGTTCGGTCTAAATAGCTTAACGACGGTTGCGCTCGTTTTAGGAATTCTTGGGGTCGCAAATTTCTTAGGGATGAAGTTTCCTAAAAAATTCGATCTCACGAAGAATAAAATCAATACGCTATCGGATCAGACTGAAAAAGTATTTAAGGGTCTCACACAGCCCCTTAAATTCGTTTACTGGGCTAAGTTAGAAGACCGCGAAAAAATGCGACCCCTTTTCGACACCTTAAAGGGATACTCCTCTAAGGTCGACGTCGAGTACGTCGATACACTTAAAGAAATTGCGAGAGCGAAGTCCGCGGGCATTCGTAAAGACTCAACTCTCCAAATCTTAGTCGGCACACGCGATCAGCAGGTCGAAGCTCCGAACGAAGAAAAAATCACGAACGCAGTGATTAAACTTCTAAAGAATAATACCCCGCTCATTTGCTGGATTTCTGAACACGGCGAAAAGGATCTCGAATCCAAAGAAGCGGATGGGTACTCGATCGCGAAGGAAACTCTCGCTAAGCAAAGTTACGATTTTAAGAAATTAAACCTCGTCGCTGAAGGAAAAGTTCCTGAAAACTGCTCCCTCATCATGATCGTTGGTCCGAATAAGGCCTTCTTTCCACAGGAAGTCGGAGTCATTCAGACATTTTTAAAAAATGGGGGCGCTGCTCTATTCGCTCTCGACTTAAATCTAAATGGTCCTGGGATCGATGCTTCACCTGAACTCTCTAAACTTCTCACTGAATGGTCGATTGAATCGGATAACGTTCTCGTTATCGATCCGATTTCTCAGAAGCTCGGGCTTGAAGCAACCGTACCGCTTATTCCTACCTTCTCAAAAGACAGTCCGATCACTAAAGAAATGCAGGGGAATTCAGTATTTCCTCTCACGCGCGCATTTCGCATTGGTAAGGCAGTAAACGAGACGAAGGTAAACTGGCTCACTCAGACCACGCCGAATGCATGGGGTGAGACCGATTTTAAGGGGCTAGCAAAGGGTACTGCAAAATTCGACCAGGGCCAGGATACGAGAGGCCCACTCTATACCGCGCTCACCGCACAGGCGAAGAAGACCCGAATCGTCGCATTCGGAACATCCTACATCGCTTCGAACCAGTGGACTCGGTCTGGAAATAACCTCGATCTCTTCGCAAATTCGGTCAGCTGGCTCCTTGAAGATGAAAGCTTAATCTCGATTCGTCCAAAAGAAGATGCGGGTGGGATGATCCAACTCAGCGCCGCCCAAGGTGGACTGATCCAGCTTTTTACCATTCTTTTCATTCCAGGCGCCATGATCTTACTCGGGATTATCGTCTGGTGGCGTCGTAAAAAACTTTAAGTTTTTTAATTCAGAGGTCTAAAAATATGGCTAAAAAAAATCCGGGCTTCGGAAGTCCGCTCGTTCTTTCACTGATCCTTTTCATCTTTTCAGGTGCTGCCTACTGGTTGGTTTATACAAAAAAACCTAAGGAAGAATCCCTGAAAGCAGACGAAAAGAAGGTTTTCGTCTTACAGAATAAAAAAATTAAGACTTTCGAAATCGCAGGAATGCCGATTCCAGGGCCTTCGCCCTCAAGCCCCTCACCCTCTATCCCACTGAATGTTTCCCTTGAATGCGTCAGCCTTAAAGATGGGCTCTGTAAGACTGAAGATAATTCGAAATGGGAACTCACTTCCCCCCTAAAAACGAGAGCCGATGATTCGACGGTGAACAGCCTTTTAAAAAATATCGGTAATTTAGTCTCATCCGACTTAATCGATATGACAGGCGACTCCCCCGATAAACGAGTAGCGCTTTTAAAAGATTACCGCCTCTCTGATCCCTTTCGAAAAGACCCGAAAACTCCTCGCATTCGAATCACTGTGGATGATGGGGAGACGTATACCGCTTATTTCGGTGAAAAAAATCCAGTTGGAGAAGGCGTTTATGCACTTCTCGAAAAAAAATCGGGACCAGACGAAACTAAGGTTTATATCGTCCCCGAATGGCAACTCTCGGTCTTTAACCAAAAAACTTCCTATTTCAGGGATAAAAAACTTTTTAGTTTAAATGAAAAAGAGATCGCCCAGTTTACGATCCTTCAATCTAAAAAGATTTCTGGAAAACTCGAAGTCACGTTCGATGAAAAATCAGCGAAATGGACCCTGAATGCGGGTGGAAAAAAATTCGATGGAGATAAAGATGCGATTGAAGGGTTCCTTTCGGGGGTCACCTTCCTAAACGCAAAAGACTATGTCGCCGAGAAAAAAGATTCGGTCGATGGAAAAAAGGCACTTTCGGGGATGAAACCAGTTTTCGATTTAGAATTGAAAACAAAGGATTCGAAAAAACGCCTGAAAATTTTTGGAAAACCCAAAAACCCGAAAGATGTTAAGAGCCCTCTTATTCTCTACGGCACGATTGATGACCAAGACCCTGTGTTTGAAATCGAAACTTTCTCATTTGATAAATTAGATAAATCCTTCGCCGACCTTCGAGTTTCTAAACTCATTGGGGTTACAGATCGCTATAGCATCACTTCGATAAGCGCTGGCCTTAAGGGAGCCAAACCATTTACTCAGGAAATCATTAAGGAACCGACAGGTGCTTGGAAAATTTCAGGGAATGAATCGGCTCGAGGTCGAGTCGAAGGACTTCTTGATCGACTCACCTCTAAGATCATTAACGGATTTGGTGGACCCCTACCATCTGGCGACACCCTTACGATGACTTTTGGAAAATCACCAAAAGAGTCGACCCATCAGCTCCTCTTCTGGAAAAAAGGTAAAAAGCTTTACGCGCGTGACTTAAAAAGCAGTACACCTGAAACCGTGGAGCTTTCGGATGATTTCTCTATGCAACTCCCATGGGATGAGCGATTTCTAAAGGATGCCAACTTTGGCGCAGGGATGCCATCCCCGGCACCCATGGAGTCCGATTCACATGAACACTGAGTTAGAATCAGCCGGATACGAAAATGCGAAGACACCCAGCACGGATTCGAATCCGATTATCGCTTATTTTAAGACCCTAAAATCGATCCTCACTCAGCCGACTCTTTTTTTTAGAAACTTAAAACGTCCTACCGGGCTCGTCGCCCCCCTCTTATTCGGAATGGTGACGAACTGGATCGCTTCCGCGCTTGAGTACCTCTGGTTTACTGGGCTTGGAAAATTTTTCGGAACTCGCCTATCCGATATTTTTCGCTCGCTCGATAAGTCTGCTGAAATCGATTCAAGCGGCCAGGCGAGTGCGCTTCTCGCGATGCGAGAGAAGATGATCGATTGGATGTTTGGAGTATGTTCCGTCATTGTCGATCCATTTAAAACCTGCGCACAGATTCTCTTTCTTTCGTTCTTCGTTTGGATCGGAGCCCGAATTTTTGCAAAACTCACTCCCGATGCAGAAGAGCGCCTGAGCTACGAGAGTGCAGTATCGATCGTGGGCTATTCGCTTGCGGCTTCACTCTTTAAGGGAGTGCCAGTTGTGGGCGGGCTCATCGCCGGAATTTTTATCGTGATGATCTCTATTATCGGCGCGAGAGAAACTTACCGCGTGAGTTCAGGTCGAGCGCTTGTTATTGCCCTTTTTCCGACGCTTCTCTTCTGGGGACTGATTTTTGCGGGATTCATCGCCTTTTTCTCAGCGATTGCGCTCTTTTTGTTCAAATAAACCCTTTAATTTTAGATACTTGTAAATTCAGAATCACTACTGCGGAATTTACATGTAATTCCGCAGTAGTGATTCTGAATTACAATTCGTTTAATCCTTACGCTGAGCGGTAGAGTCTTCCCGAAGAAATTAAATTGGAACCGGCTACAAATTAAGCTGATTCTTAACCTTTTTTACTTACCCACTGCAGCAACCCTTCCCCCTCTACTCACCATTTGGTACGAATCTCCTATGCTGCATCAGAGCCTACCTGGTTTTATCGAGATCGTTTGTGGAAGCATGTTTAGCGGGAAAACCGAAGAACTCATGAGACGTGTAAAACGCGCTCAGTATGGACGCCAGAAGGTCCAGGTTTTTAAACCGAAGATCGATAATCGCTACAGCGAAGACCATGTTCAGTCCCACGATGCAAATCGCATTCTCTCGATCCCAGTCGAGAATGCCCGAGAAATTTTAGACCGAGTGGAAGATAACACACGAGTCGTTGGGATTGATGAGGTTCAGTTCTTCGATGATTCGATCATCGATGTTTGTAATAAACTCGCTTACCGCGGAATGCGCGTGATCTGCGCTGGTCTTGATATGGATTTTCGCGGACAGCCCTTTGGACCTATGCCGAAACTCCTCGCCGTTGCTGAAAGCGTAACAAAACTTCAAGCCGTGTGTGTGAGCTGCGGAATGCCAGCTTCACGCTCCCAGCGAGTCGTCGGTGATTCGAGTGTCGTCGCTGTTGGCGCTAAAGAAATGTACGAAGCGCGATGCCGCTTCTGTCACGAACCGAATATTGGAACACAAACCGCACAGAGCACGAGCGGCCTAACGGCAGCCTCTCCTAAAAAGGAAAGTCATGGGGAAGAGTCTCGATCGGCAATTTGAGAAGGTAGAATTTCGTCTTTCCGAAATCGAACATCGATACGGAAAAAACGTCCACTTGCTCTCCGATCCGTTTCTCCTCTCGCTCCTTGCTCGCCTCTGCGCCCCTGAAACCACTCAGCCTGTTATTAACGAACTCGTTCACTCGATCTATTCTTCGCTCTTAAATACGGTGGTTGCTCGAGAGTTTCCTTCTCGCCATGCAGAAGTTCCAACCCGCATGGCAGAATTCCACCCGAAAGAAGCGATCTACTCAGGTCCTAAAATCGATTCGAATCAGCCGGTCGTGACGGTGAATCTCGCTCGAGCCGGGACGTTCCCATCCCATATTTGCTATACAGCTTTAAACTACTTCATGAACCCGAAGCTCGTCCGCCAGGATCACATTTCGATCGGTCGGATTACCGATATGTCGTCCCGGGTAACCGGTAGCCAGGTCTCAGGTCATAAGATCGGGGGAACGGTGGATAATACGATCGTTCTCTTCCCAGATCCGATGGGTGCAACGGGGAGTACGCTTGTCGAGGCGATTTCGCTCTATAAGGGCTTAGGCCCTAAAAATGGTGTCGCAAAAAAGTATATTGCACTTCACTGCATCGTCACTCCCGAGTATCTTCTAAACGTCACTAAGGCGCACCCGGATCTCATCGTTTATGCCGTAAGGCTCGACCGAGGACTTTCGAGTGAGAAGGTTCTCCGGTCCACTCCCGGTGAGTTTTGGGCAGAAGAAAAAGGTCTGAATGATAAACAATACATCGTCCCCGGTGGGGGCGGCTTCGGCGAGGTCATGAATAACGCTTATGTCTAATCCAGCAAATCGCAGCTCTGAACCTAAAGTCCTTATCTCTGTAGAAAAGCTCGAAGAGCGAATCGCGGAAGTCGCAGCAGAAATTGCAAACGATTACGCCGGTCGCGAAATCGTCGCCATCTGTGTTCTGAAAGGAAGTTTTATTTTCTTCTCAGACATTCTTAGGAAGATCGATCTACCGACTCACTGTGAATTTTTAGGTGTCTCAAGCTACGGCGATAAAAAAGTCAGCTCAGGCGAAGTGAAAGTGACTCTCGATATTAACGAGCCATTAGAAAATAAACACGTGATTCTGTTCGAAGACATCGTCGATTCAGGTCTCACGCTTTCGTATATTCTTTCAAATCTCCGCGCTCGTCGTCCGGCTTCGCTTCGCACTTGTGCTTTACTCATGAAACCCGATTCGATGCGTGTCGATGTTCCGGTGGATTATGTTGGGTTTAAGATCGGACCTGAATTCGTAATCGGTTACGGAATGGACTACGCGGGTAAGTACCGCGGTCTTCCTTACATCGGATATTTAGAGCCTGAGCACTGAGATCTTTGGGTCGGCTTCGGCGCCAACGCAGAGCTTCGCCATCGGTGGGGTTTGTGGGGTTGCGTAGGATTTTAAGGCGAAGAGTTTTGGTGCGTTGGTTTGTATAAAAACATTGAATTAATGCTCCCCGCCTTGTTGAGGTGGGTTGCCTATCATAGCTTTAATTCCAACTAATTAATACGGAGACACTAAAGATGTTCAAACAGCTCATTTCTATTCTCGCTTTTAGCCTGATCACTTCTTCGCCAGTTCTCGCGGGCGTCTCGAATTGCGAACTTAAAGTGACCGATGCGGTTAAAGAGATTTTCAAGCATGATTCGAATGCGAATGGAGAAATCTCTGTTCGCGAGTCTCTCGCAGCCTACGATTATTTCGATCCCATGATCGGCGACCTATCGAAAATGGAGTCCAAAAAAGTCCGAGAAGCGCTTTATACTTATATTTTAAAGTATGAGATCCTGCCCGGACGAGATTTCTCGTTTTCCAAATGGATGGCGAACCGCATATTTTGGAAATATACTCGAAACGAATCCCAGGTTAGAAATGCGATGAAGGCCCTCTATCAGTGTCAGTAGACACTGAACACTAACCTACATGACGCTCGCTTAAGCTAAGAGTTTGAATTCAATACGCGCTGCTTCGTTCTGCGCAGAACGAGGCAACGCGTAAATTCCTAACCCCAAACCCAACCACTACACCCATCGCCGACGATTTAACTAATAAGTAATCCCCCAGAAACGACCTCAAAAACCTCCGCATACTTACCTTTTCGAGTCATCACACCTCGATATCGTGCAAGAGCGCGGACAGCGTCGTCGTACGAAGTCGTCTCGATCTGGCTTGAATGGCAAAGTAGACTCGAAATTTTAGTTTCAATTTCGGATGAAATATCAAAAGCCAAACCTGGTTTATTAATCGGATGCCAAACTTCATACCCAAGTACTGAAGGCACCTGAAAGGGTTCACCTCCTGCCTCTGCATACCAAGGCCCAGATGCGGCTATCAGCGCGCTTTCGGTAAGGCTGCGTATGATTTTATGGTCTAGAAAAATATCGTCGCTAGCATGAATGAATAAAATTTCGGGGCGAATTTTGCGAATGAGTTTTATTAATTTAAGTTTTAATTCGGGGGTGAACGAAGTTAACCCATCCTCTAATCCAAGATAAAACACTTCAGTAACACCGAGGAGTTTTGCAGATTTTTCTGCTTCTTTCGCTCTTATTATTTCGAGTTCCTGCTTTTTCTTCGAAAGACTTCCTTGTCCACCGAGAGTCGCAATGACATGAAAAATCGAATACCCGCGACCTTTTAAAATACTTTCAGTTCCTCCACACCCAAACTCAATGTCATCAGGATGGGCTCCGATCGATAGTACGGTTTTCAAGAGCAGACCTCATTCAGTACTTTATCTGCGATGATATCCGAAGCACGTACGCCGGCAGGTATATTTCTTCGTAGGCGGAATGGAACCCGCGACAGATGCCTGAGTACTTCAGATTCGATCCGTGCTTCATCTGTTCCGATAATATGCGTAGTGCCCGAATCGATACCATCCATTCGCTCACTCAGATCCCTAAGAATCAGGGTGGGCGTTCCTAAGTACGAAGTTTCCTCCTGAATTCCTCCAGAATCTGTAATTACTAAATCGGCACGGTCGAGTAGCGAAATAAATGAAACGTAGTCTAAGGGATTAGAAAGCTCTACATTTTCAATTCCATGAAAAACTTCGTGAGCAAATTTTTTTGAGATTGGATTTGGGTGAACAGGATAAATAAAGGTAGTATCCTTACTCTTTAAAGCAGCAGAACGAATTCCCTCCATTAAATTTTTCAGATTCTGAGTACCACTCTCTCTGCGGTGAAGAGTAACGACAGATAATTTCTTTCTATTGACGCTTACCAAAGGTGTTCGACTTAACTGAGAGTTTTGAATTTCTCGAATAGAATCATGTACAGTACTTCCCGTAATCGTGATGCCGTTTTCATAAACCCCATCTTTCATGAGATTTCGCTTCTCTAACTCCGTGGGCGCAAAATGATGGGTGGATAATCGAGAAATGCCCTGTCGATTAAATTCCTCAGGATAAGGCGAATCGAGTCGATAAGTTCTTAATCCAGCTTCAACATGAAAGAACGGAATTCGATGATAAAAGGCGGAAAGCGCTGCTACATACGAAGTGGTTGTGTCTCCGTGGGCGAGAACAATATCCGGTTGATCCTGGATAAAAACTGTTTCTAAATTTGATAAAATACTTGCAGTTAATCCGGACAAACTTTGATTCGGACGCATCACACAGAGATCGATATCCGGTTTAATCCCAAACGACCTGAATGCCTGCTCGCCTAATTCACGGTGTTGTCCTGTAGAAATCAAACGAACCTGAAGGTCTGGCCTTTCCATTAAGGCCTTATAAACGGGGTACATTTTAATGATTTCGGGTCTTGTACCCACTACTACATCCACTTTTTTCATCTTTCCTACTCCTGGCTCGGAAAATAGGCGAAACGTCTGTTGATAAAAATCGAATAGTTTTATATATATGTTAACTTATGGACAGCAATCGCCTACGCTATTTTCTCGCTGTAAATGAAACGGGTAGTATTCGTAAGGCGGCTGAAATTCTTCGCATTTCTCCTGCTGCACTCTCTAAGGCGATTAAACTTTTTGAAAGTGAACTCAACCTTACTTTAATTACCCCCTCAGGCAGAGGGGTCATCGTGACCCGTGAAGGCAAAGAACTCGCAAGGCTTGGTAAACCCTTGCTCGACACTCTCCGAGCTCTACCGAAAGAAATACGGGGGAAAAAAGATTCACAAACCACTCACCCCATTCGAATTGGATCATTTGAAATTTTTACAACTCACTTCTTAAGAGGGCTCGTCCCAACGCTCGGAACTCTTTCCAGCATTTCACTTCACGAAGTTATTCCTGGCGAGATGGAAAAGGCATTACTCATGGATGAGGTCGATTACGGAATTACATATATTCCTATTCCGACTGCTGGAATCGTTCATCAACGAGTCACCCAGATTGAGATGGGGATTTTTGGATTAAAAGACAAGTTTGCTTCGCATGAGTTTCGAAATCTGCCTTTTGTTATTCCGATCCACCCCATTTTACGTTCGCCCAATAAGGTACAGGGACTCGATGGGTGGCCCGATGATAAAATTTATAGACTTGTAAAATACCGCGTCACACTCATGGAGTCCGCACTTGAACTCTGCCGAATGGGGCTTGCTGTCACTTACATTCCATCTTTCGTCGCACGATTGCATAACGAAACCGTTAAAAGTTCCTTTGCACTAACCCCATTAAAACCCCCCAAAGGTTTCACCACCCAGAGAGCTCCGGTCTTTCTTGCTCGGAGGAAAAATGACCCTGAAACTGACATCTTCCGTAAGATTGCAAAAGTTCTTCGTGGGGTCTGTCAGGAGTCTTTTTAGTTGACCAAATACTTATATTGAAAAAATCGCCTTAAGATGTCATTTACGACCGCTCTACACCTTTTCAGAATCAACATCACCTGTCACTTTTGAAAAGGTCTTATAAAAGTAACAGGTGACGCTGTTTTCAATTTATGCCCTCTTGAGCTTGAGTGCTTTTTCGATTTTTTCGTCGATCATCGTATCTAAATCTTTGCCTAAAATTCGCTCCTGAAGAGCGTCTAGCATCAAAGTTTGATAACCGACCCCGCGCTTCTCAGCTTCTCGTTTAAAAGCCTTAAGTAAACCCATGGGCACACGAATACTAATCATCGCGCGAACATTATCATCACTAAAATCTTCAGCAGGAATATTCACTTTTCCAAAATTAACTGTCTTTTTCTTGCTCATAATTCCAAGCCTCCAAAAGGATCGATTTATTCTCGGTCACCCACTCTAAGATCAACTTTAAGGTCGCCCTATTAAAACCTTCGCTCTGTTCAATTTCGAGTGTCCGTAGATTGATTACTGCCTCCGCTCCCTT
>JBGSHQ010000199.1:0-3012 GCA_041752095.1 Bdellovibrionia bacterium | reverse complement strand
ATCAGCAACCTTATAAACATAAATATCGGGAGTGATATAATGAGTATCCGAGGTTTGAAAATTTCTTCCCGGCTTGGGTTCGAATTCCATGATCACGCGAGTTGCGTCCTGGACAGCCGCGAGAGGAACACCAAGTGATTTAGCGATCCCAGTATAGTTTTTCTTTTCGAGATCTGAAAGGTGATCCGAAATAATTTTTTCGACCAGTTCCTGTCTAGGAACTAAAAATTTAGACTGAAGGAGGAGGCACTCACGAAGATTTCGAGAACCGACCCCTACGGGGTCGAAATTCTGAATCATTTTTAAAACGAGTTCCGCATCCTCAAGATCCATTTCAGCTTCACGGCAAATATCCTCAAAATTAGCGTTTAAATAGCCTTCGTCAGTGAGATTTCCGATAACCAGTTCACCGAATTTTTTCTCTTCATCGCCCAGGGTGGTCATCGAAAGCTGCCACATCAGGTGCTCTTCAAGGGTCGAAGTTTTCGTGAGAGCGTTTTCGAAGCTTGGAAGATCTTCTAGGCTTTCCTTCATCGAGGCCGAAGTCATTGAGGACGAATTATAGTCGTCGAGGTAATTTTCCCAGTTAATGTCTTCGGCGTTATTATCATTAGCGGCCGGAGCAAGGGGCTCCTCGGGTGCGGGCTTACTGAAAGCCTCTTCGTCGCGAGTTTGCTGGCCTTCAGCATCGAGGCCGCCGTCTTCGGTAAAGTTTTCGGACTCAGGAGTTGTTTCGCCATCGGGAACTTCGCCGAGCTCTTCGAGCACGGGATTTTCGACGAGCTCTTGGTTCACCACTTCCATGAGCTCCATGCGGTTTAACTGCAGCAGCTTGATCGCCTGCTGAAGTTGCGGCGTCATCACGAGTTGCTGGCTGAGCCGAAGCCCTTGTTTGATCTCTAAAGCCATTACTTGTGCCACTCCTTTAGTGGCGAATTAAAATTGAAAGTTTTCCCCGAGATACTTCTCGCGAGCGATCGGACTCTCCGCGATTTCTGTGGGTGTGCCTTTCACCATAATTTTACCATCACTGAGTAAATATCCAATATCGCAAATCGCTAACGTTTCTCTGACGTTATGGTCAGTGATCAGGATCCCAATCCCACGCTTCCTGAGGGTACCGATCATTTTCTGAATATCGGCGACCGCGAGGGGGTCAATCCCTGCAAAAGGCTCATCAAGAAGGAGAAATTTAGGGTCAAGAGCGAGGGCCCGAGCAACTTCGACGCGTCGTCGCTCACCCCCGGAGAGGGTGAAAGCTTTTTGACGGGCGATATGCCCGATATTAAATTCACCGATCAGAGCTTGAAGCCGCTTCTTTCTCTCGGTCGAATCGAGATCCAAAGTTTCAAGCACAGCGAGAATGTTTTCCTCCACCGTCATTCGGCGAAAGACACTCGCTTCCTGGGGGAGGTAAGAGAGTCCAGCCCGAGCCCGTTCGTGCATCGGGAGCTCGGAAATATCTTTGCCATCGAGCAGAACCTGACCGTCATCTGCTTTAACAAGTCCAACCACCATATAAAAAGAAGTCGTTTTTCCTGCGCCGTTCGGCCCAAGGAGTCCAACGACCTGGCCCGATCGAACAGAGAAATCAACGCTCTTCACGATGGGTCGTTCTGCGTAGGCTTTTTTAAGTTGGACCGCTTCAAGGGTGTGAATAGTCGTTTCTGTCATAAATCTTCTTCGGACTCTTCGGGTTTAGCTTCTGAAAACGCATTCGATTGATCCACTTCAACAAGGTCACTCTCTCGGTGAACAACTATGGTTTCCCCAGTGAGTGTATCATGGTCCTGATAGACCTGTGGATAATCGCGTAAAACGATCGTGTTATTCTGATTATCGAACTCCGCAACGCCAGCCGTTGCATAGCGAGGTTTAATCTCGCGTCGTCTGCGATTCGTCGGCATTGGCTCAGATTTAGGTTCCGTCTTTTCTTCGATTCGGACATCATCGTACGCGCGCACGGTGCGAACCTTTTTAGGATTTGCCTCAATCAAAAACTCAGCACGACGGGATTTACTTTTCATTCCGGGCTGAGAAATTTTTACGAAGCGAAGTAGATCGGGGCGCTTCTCGAGCATTTTAAAATAAATAATATTCTTCGTTCGATCGATTTGAGCCGTGTCCGATTCAATAACAGTGATTTCAGGTTTTCTTCCTGCTTTCTCACTTTTTACATTCACGACGACTTCCGAAAGAAGTTCGATCTGGTTTGTGAGTCCCTTAAAGTGAAGTCCTTTTGCTTGAAAGTTAAAGCGATCAGCGCCTTGAACGTACCCCTTTGATTTCGGGTCAGGTTCCACATTATTACCGGAAACAGGGTAGGCATGGGGAATCGTGATTTCCTTTGAGGCCGCTTGGTAAAGGAGGTAAGGACTAAAGGTTTCCAAGCCCGTCGGAAAAATCGTATGCACATCACTAAAGAGTTCGATGTCTTTCGTGTTCACATAAAACTTGGCTTCTTTTGAGGTGATGGTCGTGATTTTTCCTTCGGCATCATAAACTTCTGCATGGACTTCACGCGCGTGGATCAGTTCGTCGGCCTGATAAAAGAAAGCGCGATCAGCGAGAATTCTCCACTGCTTAATGCCTGCTTGGGTGGAAACCGTATTAAATTTTTCTATGGTGTAATCGGGAATTCGATCCGATGGGATGGTCGGAGAGACGAAAGAATCCGTATATTTCGGCTTCAGGGTCTCTTTCGTGATTTCTTCAGGAGCACCTTCTTCTTCGAGTCGTTTTGGCGAAAATGCGACAATTTGGAAAAAGATGATGAACCCCACCCCCAGGGCAAGCCAGAAGCGAAAGCGACGGCCTATCGCAATTCCTTTTAATATTAAGCGTTTAACTCGGATTGAGGGGGTCACCCTATTAGAATAGACTTCTAGAGCCGATAGACCAATGGAATTGATGACTTAGGCGCAACGTGTTACCAACTCTTCATGCTTGATCTGCCCCAATTTGAATCCCGGAAGAAGAGTCATTTAGCGATTTCGCTTCGCCCAGAGGTTC
>JBGSHQ010000198.1:0-12803 GCA_041752095.1 Bdellovibrionia bacterium | reverse complement strand
ATAGAAAACACTGACACCGTCGACCTATCATTAGATCCTCTATACGCGTCGTCACGATACGCAGAACTGGTGCGCGAACATTCGCGCAAACCCCGTTGTCGCAAAAAATCCAACGAGCAAAGCTCCATACCCAACGGATGTAGGGAAATACCAACACCGATGCGCGAAAAACCGCGCAATTCGTAAAACCGACGAAACTACAAATTTTACACTCACTTAGGCAGAGGTCGGCGAACCCATTTGAGGGGAATGCGCGACAATCCGCGCATCTATTCTGTTCTTAATAACCGCATGACAAGATGCACTATTCCTGTTAAAAGCCTTATGGATCGAAGTCTTAGTCGAACTCCTGATCGCGTGGGTTTCGGCTGGCGCGGGGGTTGCTCTACGAATCTCCGTGAATTGGGGGAACTTGAAATCCATGCAGACTAACCTTCGCGAACTCATTACCGCTGTCATATCGAGCCGCAAGTTCACGAAGTTTTTCGACGGCGCTCCGTTTATCTTGCCCGACGGAAAAACCGTCACCGTTAAAGTCACGTCCCACGAAAAAGGCGTCAGAGAAGTCGGGCACCGCATCTCCAAGTATTCGTTCATCACCCGCGCGGTAACTGACCATGGGGTTGAAGGATTTGGCTTTGGAGAAGGAGAAACCGAACTCCTTACCTTTCAGAAAAGTATTTCGGAATCCATCGAACGAGCGGTTTACCTCTCCCTGAAACCCTACCTACGTTCGACAAGTTCAAACGGATGGGCCACTCACCTCAGCGAAGAAAAGGCGAAAACGGCGGCGTTGAACGAGCTTCTCGAAAGAGACGCCGCCCTTACGCACTGGCTGACTGAAACGCCTTTTCTAGAGCTTGATCGCGATGACTTTCCACTGTGGTTAAACGAATGGAGTAAACGCGTCCTCAGCCAGTCAAAGGATTTCAACACCATTCGCATTCTCATCTCAACTCATGGATATATTCCCATCGTCCAGGCCGTTTTGTTAAACGAGGAAGGCCATGCCTTTACCTCTCAGGCCGCTTCATCCGGTTTCGATCAAGCCATTTACCGCGCGCTTTCCGAGGTTTTTCGAATTGCCAGTTCCGCCAAACACGACCGAACCTTGGTGAATATCGATTCCGAAGAAGCTGCGGTCACCCCTTGGGATCACGCACTCGCTTACGAAACTAAAAAATTTCCGACTTGGATATTCGGCCGAACCATTCCTCTCCGAGAGGCGAAGAAAATATTTCGGAACCATAAGAAAAAAGGTCTTCTAGCGCGGACCTCACCCACATTTACCACCTTCGCCTGTGGCGACCTTTTTATTTCGAATTGCCGCAGCAAGAAGACCCAAGACTTATTTTTCGGTCGAAACGACTTTGCGCTCAAACGAGGGCAGATCAATCTCGAACGACTAAAGGAAGTGAGTCCGAAACTGGCCTCTCTGAATCCGCTTTTGCACTGTGTCCCGTAAACGTCTCAACGAAAGGAAAGTAGTCGTATGAATAAATGGATCGTGAAAATTTCCATGGCTCTCTTAGCCGTACTTGCTCTTACATCGACAAGCTCGAAACTCTTGCTTCTTAAAGCTTCGGAAGCCCAAGCCGCTGAAGCGGGCACCCGCGGTGGGCACGAAGGCGCAAGTTGCCGTTAAAAAGAAAGCTATGAGTCATGAACAAAACCATAATCGGGCTTTCATGCCTCATCACACTAAGTTGGGGAGGACTTGCCATGTCTAAAAATTCAACAGACCGGCAAGTCCGCACCTATATGGATTACTCAAAACCGATCGATCCCGTCGTCATGGTGACGATTCCGGATATGGATTTATCCTACGCGCTCGCCGGGACGCTAGTCGAATGGGACAAAAATAAGCAAATCACCTCCGGGCTCGCCATAAAGTGGGAAAACATCGACGACAAAACCGTTCGATTTCACCTGAGAAAAAATCTTAAGTGGTCCGATGGGTCTCTCGTAACCTCAGGGGACGTCAAAAAGAGTTTCGAAAACGCCATTAAGCGGCACTCGGAAGATCTCAGAAGCATGTCGAATTTAATCCGTGAGTTCGACTGCCCGAGTGCGGACGCCATCGACCTCAAATTGAATGTCAGCGCGAAAGAAAGCGGACTACTCGGAAAGTTAACCGAGCCAAACTACGGCGTATTGAAGATATCAGCTAAAAATCTTCCGGACCTTAGCTCCACGACCGGACCTTTCTTTGTGAAGAACGAATCAGAAAAGGAACTCGTCCTTTCCCGGAACGCGCACTGGTTTAAAGCGAATGTCGAGATGGCGGAAGAAATCGTCATTCGCCGCCCAACTAATGACTTCAATCCAGAGACCGCACTGTTGAACGATACATGGGCAAATCTAATTGAAACTTCGTCCATGATCGGAGCGGAATCCCATCGCGCGTACGAAAAGGGGCATTTTCAGATCTGGAAACGGTTCTTGGACAAACTCGGAGCTTTCCAGCTCAGCCAAACACTCGCAAACGAAAACGGGTTCGGTTTGCTGCGCTTTCTTCGAAAGAAGATAGACCGAAAGCGCCTGTTCGAAGGACTCGACGGATTTGAACATACGGATCAGGCGTTTCCTCGCGGCTATGCCCGCGGATTCGCGGAATCAGTCTGGGGTGCCCTAAGTGGCTGCGCTCCCTTTCGTCTTTTGTAACCCCTCCTCGGATTTGCGAGAGGGGTCACAAAAACGAAACCCCCTCCGAAACCAAGGAGATTCAAATGAACGACCAAGAACAGATCAAAGCCAGACTGGAAAAACTCGCATACACGAAGACAAAACCGTTTTGCTACTCGTGCTACTCCACCGCTCCTACTGGGCGCTGCGAAAAGTGCGGAAGCGACGATCTGATGCGGGAACTTGCTGGCGAGGGTGTGGAATACGGAACGAGCTGGGTAATCGAATCTCTTGTCCGCGAAAATCTCACTCCGATCAACGACGAAGAAGAGTTCGAGGAGTCAATCCGCCAATGCTACCCCGATACGGTAACTGTCGGCTGGCTCACCTTGGACACCGTGAACACAATCCGCGACTGCGATCCGGTGTCCTGGCGATGCGCCCGCAATGAGTGGCTCGATACCGAGGAGCAGGACGGCCAGATCATCAGCTTTGATGGCGGTTCTCGATGAAGCAAACTAAGGCGAAGCTGCGAAAGTCGCAAAGCGAAAATTTGCAGGAATCAACCTACTACCGAACCTCGGACGTTGAAAACTACCTCGGCATGTTTGAATCGCTGGAAGTCTCTAACGCTCTAGAAAATAAATAGCCCGAAAATGCACCCAGAGCCTGGGCGCCGATGAAAGCAGGCATACCAGTCCAATGGATGCCAGAAAACGTATCGGTGAGACCCCGTGCAATAGTCACTGCGGGATTCGCAAAAGAAGTGGACGACGTACACCAGTAGGCAGCCGTTATATAACAGGCTACGGCTGTCGGGGTCGTTTCTGCGTTCCGCTTCCCAGACAGCGCGATGACAGTGATGAGCCCAAAGGTCGCGATCACTTCAGAAACAAAGAACCGAAACTCTGCCCGGTCATGAGCGGAAAATTGAATTAGTTTCTGACCGAACATCAGGTGCGTGAGAAAAACGCCCACTACTGCTCCGGTAACCTGGGCAGCCGAATAGAAGATGAAATCTCGTTTGGACAATTTCTTCCAAAGTACTTCTACGAAGCTCACCACAGGGTTGAAATGCGCTCCCGATATTGAGCCAAAGGTTTGGATAAGCGCGTATAGCCCGGCACCCGTCGCAAGCGAGTTTGCCAGAAGCGCTATCGCTACGTTTCCTTGCGCCAAAGTCTCGCCCATAATTCCAGAGCCAACTACGACGACCAGCAGTCCCGCGGTTCCAACGACTTCAGCCGCTACCCGCTTTCCTAAGCTCACTGGGACAGTTCCTTCTTAAACTCTTCAAGCTTCCGCTGAATCGCATCCCGAGCCTCGCGAAATCGCCTCAGAGACTCTTCTTCAGGAAGTGACTCTTTGGTCGCTGGGTCAGGGTGAGGCCAATGGAGCTTCTTAGCTCTCGAAACCATGGTCGGACAAACTTCCTCTGCGCAAAGTGTAATGACGTAGTCTAATCCCACGATAAATTTCGGAGTAAGATTATCGATCGACTTTGAATAGTGTTTAGAAATGTCGACCCCGATCTCGTTCATCACCGCCACAGCATGGGGATTGAGCTTTCCGGGATGGGAGCCCGCGCTTTGGATCTCAGCATCGGGGAACACTTTTCGAGCCAGGCCTTCGGCGAGCTGACTACGGGCCGAATTTGCAACACACATGAAAAGGATTTTCATTCATGACTCATTTCTAAGTTTGGAATACTATGAGCGCTTGTTTTCGGTCTTTCGTAGTCTCGGACAAACACGAGAATCAAGACAGCGATCGTCGCACCGGACATCCCAAAGATGAATGTCGCCGCCGGGCCCATTCGATCCCATAGAAAGCCAGCTACAACACTTGCAACAAGGGTCGAAATTCCGCTAACCGTCCCCAGGATGCCAATCGCCGTGCCCTTCAGATGCGCCGGAACAAGATCCACGACCAATGCCTTCCCGACGCCATCCGTTGAAGCCATATACAATCCATAAATTCCGAAAAGAGACCAAAGTTGCCAAGGACTGGATGCGACCGCGAATCCGAGGTAAACGAAACCGAAAACTAAGAGACCCAGCATAAGAAGTGTGCGGCGTCTCATCCGATCGGAAAGTCGTCCGAGGTAGGGACTCGTGAGTGCGTAGACGAGGTTGTAAAAGCAATACATGAGAATCGTCGTCGGAAGGCTTGCGCCTGTCTCTTTTGCCTTTAAAATCAAAAACACGTCGCTAGAGTTGGCGAGCGAGAAGACGGTCCAAGCGACAAGATAGGTTTTGAAATCGCGACGCATATCGCCCCATCGCCAGTGAAGGGGCTGCGATTTCAATTCAGATTTCGATCTCGGCTCTGTTTCACGAACTGAAGTGGCAATCCAAACGGCAATTAGCCCGGGAATCACAGCCCAATAATAAAGTGACCGCAAGTCTTCGGGGCGTTGATTTAGAAAAAGAATCGCTAGTAACGGACCGATCGCGGCTCCCATTGTGTCCATGAGGCGGTGCCAGCCAAAAGCCTCTCCCTGCCTATCGGGCGGAACCGAATCGGAGAGAAGAGCATCGCGCGGAGCCGTTCGAATTCCCTTTCCGGTTCTATCGAGACCGCGCGCCACTAAAACCATAGGCCATGTCGTAGCAAAACCGACTAGCGGCTTTGCGACCGCTGCCAAAAAGTAACCTGCGACGATAAAGGGACGTCGTCGGCGAATCCTATCGGAATGCGAGCCTGCGTAGGTCTTCAAAAGACTCGCGATCGACTCCGCAACCCCTTCAATCAGGCCAACTGACAACATCGATGCTCCGAGGGTCGCCGTTAGGAAAATCGGCGTGATCGGATAGAGCATCTCACTCGAAAGATCTGCAAAAAAAGATACCAGTCCGAGCCGTATTACCGTCGGGCCAAGGGCATTCGCTTTGGGCCTAAGAATTGAAATCATTTATAAGTCATCCGCAACAACTCGTATCGGATTCATCAGAAGCGCAGCATTCACTTTCGGATTCTTCCTCTTTCTTGGTTTCACTAAACACTGCTGCGTCCGCCATATTTTGGTAGGCCTCCCACGCGACTCCCGACGGATCTTTTACCCAAGCTTTGTTGGATTCTGCGTAACAACAAGTCGTCTCGCCCTCGTCATACACTCTAAGATCGGCCTTTTTCAGCCGTTCCGTGATCTCCGAAAGTTCGTTTGGGTTTTCGACTTGAATCCCAAGGTGATCGACTCCCTGCTCGTTTGAGCGAGTAGAGATCGCGAAGTTGAGCCTTGGATCTTCCAGCATCCATTTCGCATAATCCTCCTTCAGCTTTACAGGCTTCTGTCCAAAGAGCGTCGAGTAGAATTGAACAGATTCATGTATATCTTTTACTCCAACGTGAATGTGGAATCGTTTCATATTAGCACTTCCTTTCGTTGCTGGTTTTGGACTTGTTCTTGGACTTCGTTTCGCGCGCGCAGCAGTTCTCTTGCAGGAATTTAATCAGACCTTCCATCATGTCGCAGTTCGCGAAGTACGTGATGGAACGGCCCTCTTTCTTTGAGCTCACGAGCCCGGCCTTACTCATGTGCGAGAGGTGGAAAGAAAGCGTGTTGTCAGGAATTTTTAGCTGATCAGCAATTCTTCCGGGAATTACGCCCTCGCGGCCATACTCAATCAAAAGCTTGAAAACTCTGAGCCGAGTTTCTTGGGAGAGAGACGAAAAGGCTTCGAGAGCTTCAAACATTTCCATACTTCTAGAATATTAGAAGTCTTAGGCTATGTCAAGCCCCAGTGAAATGTGACTGTTTTTGACTACGCGGGAGCTACTTTGAAGACTCGATTGTGATCACTTTGTATCCAGCCTCTTCAATAGCGCTCTTCGCCTTTGCAGGATCTATCGCAGCATTCTCTTTCGAAGTGACCGTGACCTTGCCGGCTTTGATTGCAATATCGACCGACCTTACGCCTTCGACTTTTTTGAGGCGTTTTTCAATTGCGCCCGCGCAAGAGGCACAAGTCATTCCTTCAACAAGGAGAACAGTTTTTGTTGATGCGGCAAGAGCACTCGAAACTAAAGCTAACGAAAGGAGCAAATATAGTTTTCTCATGAGGTCAGGCGCTCACTTTCACACATGCTCCGCACGGTGCAGATGGTTTCTTTATCGTAAAGTTCCAGACACTCAGAAGCGCGAGTCCCGCAATTCCGCCGTAAGTCAGGATATTGTTCTCTAGCTCTCCAAAGTAGACGTAGCGCCCAAGGTAAACGGCTACCGCCATCGCGATACTTAGAAGAAATGGCGCTAGATGCTTGTGGATTTTTAGGTACGAGAAAAAGAATCCACCGACCGATAAGATTAGGAAAATAATCAGTGCCGATTGCATCACTTCGGCCTTTGCAAAAAATCCAAGTCCAAGCGTCCCAAGCAGTGCCGCAAGTGCAGGCTTACATACTGGGCAGAGAATCACGGCTAAGATCGAGCCAAACGATCCAGTTGAAGCAAGGACTCTTGAGCTCTTGGCAGATCCTTCTGAAACTTCTTTCACTCGTGCGGAAATTTCGTCGGCCGCAGGAACCCCTAATGAGCAGCCGCCCTCGCCATCCACTGCCGAACCAAATAGAAGCGTGTCCCCGTACAAAATGCTCGGGGACGAAAAGCGCTTCATCGGATGATCGACCGGCAACTTGTCCTGATTAACTTCCTCAAACTCCTGTTCGGCCAGAATAAGATGCACCCGCGCTTTTTTAGCATTCGGGCAGTCCTCGAAGTAGACGAGCTTTAGATTAGGCCTCATCTGAGAACTCCATTTTTGCTAAGATCGGGCAGCAATCCGAAACCACCCGGTTCTCACAATCTGAGACGAGGCTTTTTAATGTTTTTTCGAGTTGCCGAAGGTGCGTGATCTTTTCTTGGATTTCATTGAGCTTGCTTTGAGCTTTTCCTCGGACCTTTTCGCAGCGCGGAACTGATTTAATTCTAAGGTTAAGGAGGTCATTAATTTCCTTTAGGCTGAAGCCAAGCTCTTTCGCGTGCCTAATAAAACGGAGCTTCTTTAGGCTAGCCTCATTATACACACGGTAGCCTGAATCTCGTCTAGCGAGCGCTTTAAGCACTCCCTCGCGCTCATAGAAGCGAACGGTCTGGATATTTACACCAGCTCGCTTCGCTAGTTCACCAATCCCGAACGTTGTAGGTTCTTTTGCCATAATCGATATACTTTAAACCCTATACCTACGTATAGAGTCAAGGGTTGCGTAAAGTGACAACTTTCAAGATTATGCAATCGGGGGCTTGACTCTATACTTAGGTATAGGCCTTAAGCTGATTCTAGAAAAGGAGACCTAATTTATGGCTAAGAGAAAAGTTGAGGTGTTCACCGCAGGTTGCCCGGTTTGTGAGCCCGTTGTTGAACTTGTGAAAAACACCGCGTGCTCTTCATGTGAGGTCGTCATTTACGACCTAAACGAAGGATGTGCGACCAACGAGTGCCGCACCAAGGCTAAAAAATACGGAATTACGCGGGTCCCTGCCGTTGTCGTCGACGGTAAGCTATTGGATTGCTGCAAAACTGGAACGGTCAGCGAAAAGGAACTTCGTGCAGCGGGCGTCGGCAGTTCGTGACGTTGGGTACATCTAGAGAAGAGATTCGTACTTGATCGGGTCTCTTCTCTGCCCGCGGTATTAAAGCATTCCTCGGCGCAGTCTTTCCGAGAGAGGTCGGACTCGACCCCATAGGCTTGAGTTCGGCTGTACAGGCGCTGCGCCCCACGGCCCGTCGTCAAATTTGATGCAATTTAGGTTTTAAGGAGCAGCGTATGGAGAAACAGGAACTCGCCAAGATCGCAATTTCAACTGAAGCTGACGCGGCGATGGTCCAGGCCCTCGACCGCGTTAATCGGAACAACCCCGGCGGGCGTGTCACAAAGGCGGAGATCGCCTCTTGGTTCATCCTGAAGGCCTCAAACGCACTCTCAGAAGAAATAATCGAGGAAGTGCAGTTAGCTCACTTCGATCAGGTCTCCTATCTTGTAGGCCTAGTGAGAGGGCTGAAGCAATCTGGGCGCGACTCGCTCACACCCGAGGAAGTTAGCCGCTTCCAGTCCGTCATCAAGCAAAAGAACGGAAAATCACAACGCGCCAAGAAGACAGCTACGACTGAAGAAAATCCGACCATTTAAATTTTTACCGCTTCGCACCCTCTTTTTTCTTCCTCGTTTGAGCACGTTAAAGATTCTGGAGGCATGCAATGGAGAGCGGAAAAACAGCTCTTTTTTCGCATTCTCAATCATCGCAAGGAGTGCTAGAGTCGACCTGTAGTACCTCGATCTTTGAAAACTTGAAGTGGTTAACCTCGCGTGAAGCGGTGGTGTATTTGCGGCTCCCGTCGATCGGGGCGCTTCGTAACCTGGTCTATCGACGGAGAATTCCGTTCGTCAGGCTCGGGCGAAGTCTTCGATTCGATCGAGAGTCGTTGGACCGTTTTCTCGAATCCTCCGAAATAAAACGGAGGATCAGATGATCCAACAGTACACCGTCCGCGATCAAAAAACCCAAGCCGACAAAGTCCTTTACCGTATCCGTGTCTACTTGCGGTCCAATAAAAACTCCGCTCTTCGCATTACCAAGCAAGAGGGAGGATTTGAAACCGAAGCCCAAGCTACCAAACGAGAAACTCAGCTCAAGAAAGATTGTGAGCGAGAGTTGATCGACTTGGAGAGCAAAGGGACCTTATTCGTCGATCTCCTGTCTGGATGGGACGATCATTGCCAGAAGCTTCTTGTAGCAACCGGTAAACGATCGGCTACCGTTCATACCGAATACATCGGCGGAATAAGGAAGTGGTTCAAAGAATATTGGAACCGACCCGCGACCGACGTGAACCCATACGTGGTCACGAATATTTTCGAAGAGATGAAGGCCTCCGAAATTTGTTTTGGGCATCGAAAGAAGCTCAAGCAGATTTTGAAATCCATCTTCGACTTCGGAATCCAAAGCGGGATGCTTCATCTTCAAAGAAGTCCAACCTTCGAAGTGGCATTAGCTCGGGAAACGGAAAAGAAACCCGAGATCCTCACCAATCAGGAAATTCAGACGCTCATTCAAAAGGCGTATGAAATAAATCATGAGTGGAAGGAAATCTGGGCGGCAGCTCTTTTGACGGGAATGCGCTCTGGAGAACTCCATGCGCTAGAATGGTCCGACATTGATTTCGAGAATAAGACCTTGAACGTCAATAAGACCTATAACGTCAAAAAGAGGAATTTCAATGCCACCAAGGGCGGCTACTTTCGGCTCGTTCCGATGTCGAACGACTTGGAACAAGTGCTGAAAGGGCTGATTCCCGTGACCGGGCAGACGAAACACGTCTTCCCGAGATCCTGGGAGTGGAACAAGGGCTTACAGGCCCGAGTTCTTCGACGTTTTTGCTACATCAACGGTCTACCCTCCATTAAATTTCATACCCTAAGGGCGTGCGTCGCGACTCAAATGCTGAGGAGCGGCGTCGAAGCGGCCAAGGTGATGAAAGTCTGTGGATGGAAAGAACTGAAGACGATGCAGTATTACGTCCGTTTGGCTGGGATTGAAGTCGAAGGCGTCACGGAAAGCCTTAAAATCTTTCCGGGCGGATTCGATAAGATGGAAAAACGCGAGGGGTCGGCTTCGGCCGGCCCCTTTTCTTTTCCTGCAATCAGCGCTTAAAAGTGTGTCGAACCCCGTGCGGCGTCCCTGGACGTCACCCGCATTTGACACAGTTTAGGCACACGATCTGGTAACTACTGAAAGTCTCAACGTAAAAGCTGCCTTGTGCAGTTTCCGCCATTTAAAAAATTTAAGCCGCCTTGACTCTGATCTCCGCCGTTAACCCTACCGCTTCGACCAAGCGCAAAACGCGGTCGATAGTAACCTTTTGCAGACTACCCGACAGAATGCCAGTCACCGAGCTTCTCGGTAGTCCGGAACGCTTTGCCAGTTCGTCGTGCGTCCATGACTCTTTTTTCAAAGCCTTAAGAACCGCATCGATCAGCTGCGCTTTAATCACGACTTCGATTCCGCGCGCGGAGGAGATTCCTAATTTTTTCGCTAACTCGGAAGCACTCGTTTTTTTCATCACACCACCTCTTTCAGTTCTATGTCTTATAAATAAGACATTTTTACAAACCCAACCCGAGATGCTTCGGATGGCATATCCATTGCTTTGAAGAGGTCATGAAAAATTTACTCAAATGCGGTGGCCAAGGAATGATGGCCGTTACAAAACACAATTTACTACTTGCACTTAATAACCATTTGGGTATATCATGAATATGAGAGTTACCTTCGCTACCACCATTTCGGGGCGAAGTTATTTTGAGAAATTCATCCAAGATCTATCGACTCAAGACCGGGCCGTAATGTTGGCGGTATTTCAGGATATTCATCTCTATGGCTTCGGCGCCAAAGGTTGTGAGTTCAGACAAATCGAAGGCAAGCTTTGGGAAATCAAAATTCGCGCTTCTACGGGAGGATATCGATTTTTCTACGTTGCGCTGACAGTTGAGCATATTCACGTTTTGCATTCCTATAAAAAACAGGGGCAGAAAGCCCCTCCGAAAGAAATCAACGTTGCTAGAAAACGATTAAAGGAGATTTTGAGCCGTGACAAATAAAAGCGTAGGCCTCGAAGAAATTCTCGCCAGGGAACTAAAAAATGATGAATTCAAGCTAGCGTTCGATGAACATCGATTTCATCTCCAAATCGCGCACCTTGTATCCGACTTGCGGTCGCGTGTTCATATTTCCCAGGCCGAACTCGCTAAGAAGGCTGGAGTAAGTCAACCGATGATCGCTCGACTAGAAAAAGGGGACCATCGCCGTACACCCACTTTCGATACGATCGATAAGATCCTTAAAGTGCTCGGATATACAATGTCGATCAACGTCCAGAAAGCGAAACGAAAGGCAGCCTAGGCAATCGGGTGATTGATGGGTCCGCTTTACCTACTCATCGTCTGAAAACTGGGCTTCGACCTATGCGATCCAGGTCCGCAAAAATACTTCCACACCGCCGTTAAATTTTAAAAAGTAATTGGCTCTCTCGCTTCGAAATCCGTCAACTGGCCAATTCGAGCGGGTTCTTGTATAATCGAAATATGAGATCATTTCACTTGATTCGACATTGTTTAGCCGCAGTTTCGCTGGCCATTTTGACCTCTCACATGGCCTATTGCGAAGAAACTCTAGAAGTTTGGGTCGATGGAAAACTCGCGTTGCGTACTGATCGGGTGACGGTGGAGGACAGCTTTGGAGGCCAAGTCACTGTAAAAGGCGAGTTCAACAAGAACGATCTGTATTATGTCAGTCGGGACGAGCCGGGAAATCTCGACATTCGATTGAAGGGAAAAACGGTCGCCACTCGAAAACCGCATAAAACCATCGAAAACGGCTTCTTAGAATTCACGATGCCTTCTCCTGTAGGCGGAGCTAAGATTTTACAGCAAGAAATCAACCTCGCCAGTGGCGAAACTCCATATGATTCGAAATTCGTGTATGTCGGAAGTTTGGAAGACGTTCCGCCCTCAAGTGAGGGCGACACAACGTCGTTTTGGATCGTTCCCTGTTTTCGTAAGAGCGATTCAAAATGGTATCCGCTTAAGGACTCTGAAAAAGCGTTTCCGGAGCAGGCGACATGGACAATCGCCTATGATGGTCGTTCACTCGGTGATTTGAAGGTCGACGCGCCATTAATGGAAGGGCGTGGCGGGGCCCGAGGCTATAGACTTTCTCCCACTCAAAAAGTACCGAGCATTGGAAAAAAGGATATGGCGAATTCGGGATTCTTGTTCAAGGAAACCAGGCGCACTCTCGTCGCTGTTTCGAAACCAAACTTCAAGGATCCCGATCATTGGGTCAGTGTTAAAGACACGAATAAAGTTCGGGCCGTAATCGTGAAGGAATATCGCAAACTATTTTCTAAAGTTGAGAATTGTAAAACGAGTGAAAGCGCTTCAAAAACTTGGGCCTATTCCGATAAAGATATTCAATTATCCAAGCAGTATCGATCGGCAAAAGGTGCGCTTATTATTACGGCGCAACTAACCGGCAATCGGTGTGACGGCATCTACATAGGACCGTTTGAACCTCAGGTTTTCTATCAAAACTCAGAGGGTAAGACACGGCACCTCGGAGAAGGTCTAATCTTGCTCGACGCTGGTGACTACGACTCTGACGGTGAATCTGAACTCATTTT
>JBGSHQ010000197.1:0-4054 GCA_041752095.1 Bdellovibrionia bacterium | reverse complement strand
AGAAGTTTTAAACGACGAACGCGGCGGTCTCCCACGTGGAGCATTTCGGTGATCGCCCGCTGGCTCGATCCACCCTGCAACATTTCGATGATTTTTCGGTCCATACGACGCTCTCTGGTCTTCTGTGTCATTGACGGAGTTTGGATCGCGCGCGTAAAGTTGGACAGGTTAGGCTAGCGGATTTGTAGGGGTAAACGGGCTCCAAGCAGGGCTGACGGAAGTCTGGTATAAGACTCCCGCGGACCTAAGGAGCAGTTCCCCAATGGAAGTCAGAAAGAAACGAAAGTTCGAAATCGGTTTCAAGCGCCAGGTCGTCTCCGAGGTCGAGACCGGAAAACTCTCGGTTAGCGCCGCCGCTCGGAAATACGAGATCTCGCCCACAGCGATCACCTACTGGCGCGAGAAGCTCCGGGAAGGAAAGCTGACCGATACGCCGTCAAAGCGCGAACGGGAACTCGAGAAGGAGCTGGAGCGCTATAAGGTGCTCCTGGCCGAGAAGCACGCCGAGATGGAATTCTTAAAAAAACTGAAGGCGGTGGAAGCGAGGAAACGAAGGCTCGACTCGTCCGCGATCAACGGCCTAAATCATTCTCAATTCGTCGAGGATGCGAAGTGAGCGGAATCGCTCGCTCGACGTACTACTACCGATTAAAAACTGAAAGCCGCCGCAAAGACCGAGAGATCGAGGACCACCGCGTCCGGGATTTGATAGATTCCGTTCAGGTGAAATTTCCGTACTATGGGTACCGGAAGCTCGTTCGGGAGTTACGTCGTCGTGGGATTGCGATCGGGGTAACTCGAATTCGTCGGATCCAGTCGAAATACGGTCTATTTGCGATAAAAATCCGGAAATTTATCCGAACGACTGATTCGAAGCACAAGCTCGCGGTTTACCCGAACCTGCTCAGGCCGTGTCCTGAGATGACGGGCCTCAACGAGATCTGGACGGCGGATATTACTTACGTCCGGATTCTTTCGGGATTCGTCTTCGTTGCGGTGATTCTGGATCTCTGTTCGCGGAAGGTCGTTGGCTGGGCGATCTCGAAACACATCGACGAAGAACTCGTCGTCGCGGCGCTGCGAATGGCGATCGAAAAGCGGAAACCCGACCCGGGGTGCATTCACCACTCGGACCGCGGCGTTCAGTATGCGAGCCGCGGGTACGTCGAGCTGTTGAACGAATGGAAATTCCGGATCAGTATGAGTCGGAAGGGAAATCCGTACGACAACGCGTGGACCGAGAGCTTCATGAAGATTCTGAAATACGAAGAGGTTTACCTATGCGGATATGAAACGTACGAAGACGTGGTCCGGAGAATTCCGGCGTTTTTAGATGAAGTGTACAACAAAGATCGGATCCATTCGTCGATCGGGTACTTGACTCCCGACGAGTTCGAATGCGAGATGATCCGGAAGAAAACGAAACCCGAGCCCGGTCCGACCCTACAAATCTAGCCGGCTAACCTGTCCAACTTTACGCGCGCGATCCACTTCCTATAATATCCTCCGCCCTTGAAAAGAGGATTTCAGATGGAAGAGAGAGTCAGTGAAGCAGTGAAAGTGCCGCCAGTAAACGACGATGCGATGTGGAGAGCCCATATTTCGTATGCAAAAGATTTCATGGGTTCGGATTCGGAGTACTGCCGTCGCAATAAACTGAACCACCGTGTCTTCAGGCATTATAAGAAGAAACTGGGTGCAACCCGTCCGAGGGTCTTAAAAGAGAAATCTTTCGTTAGAGTCGAGGCAGCAGATACGGTCCGCTCTACTCGGGCTCCTACTCTCCCAAGCCCCGAGTGGACGGCTCAGTTTATCGCAGCACTCGTTACGACCACGCGATGAAGTCGATTTCGGAGTTCTCAAATCTCTATATTCACCGAGAGCCTGTGGACATGCGGAAAAGCATTAATGGGCTGACTGCGATCGTGCAGACGGAGATGGGGCTCGATCTTCGTTCATCATCGGCTTTCCTATTCTGTAATAAGCCACGGACTCATTTAAAATTAATCTACTTCGATAAAAGTGGATTTGCGCTTTGGTTAAAACGACTCGAAGACTCAAGGTTTCCGTGGCCAAAAAATTCGAGAGAGGAAACGATTCGAATCGAATTAAACGATTTAAGAATGTTACTCGATGGAATAAATATTTTTTCTCGCTTCGAAGATGTTCACTTTAATGAAGTCGTCTGATAAAAATATTCGAGATGTCGAAAGCAGAGCTCGAAAGAGAATATAAATTCTTAAAATCTGAAGTCGAGAGACTCCAGGAGATGGTTTTTCTTTTAAAGCGAGAAAAATTCGGAAGTAAATCTGAACGTTTCGAGAATCCCGACCAGCTCACCTTCAATGAAATAGAACGGGAGTCGGCCACGCTCCCCGACACTACAGGTGAGAGCGAAACGGAAACGATCACTTATAACCGTAAGAAGGCAGGGCGTGGAGTTAAAAAACCGTTTCCTGCTCATTTAGAGCGCGAAGAACGAATCATCGACCTAGCGGAGAGCGATAAATTCTGTCCCCATGATGGAAAACCATTAAGAGAAATCGGCGAAGACCGAACTGAAAAACTAAAAACGATTCCAGCGCAGAGCTCTGTCGTCGTCGAAATCAAGAAAAAATATGCCTGCTCCTTCTGTGAGTCCCACATGGCGCAAGCAAGCTCGAACTCACTCCTTCCTGGAACGATTGCGACCCCAGAACTTCTGTCATTCATCGTCTATTCGAAATTTTTCCAGGCTCTTCCCCTCTACCGATTAGAAGAGCAGTTTAAACTAAATGGGATCGCACTCACTCGCGGTACGATGGCTCGGTGGTTAGTGGGTTTAACCCCGAAACTGATGCCGCTCTATAATATACTTCAGGATAAGGCGTTTGATACAGGCTACATGGCAATAGACGCGACTCATGTACAAGTTCTTAAAGAGAAGGGGCGCGCGGCAGAGTCGAAATCTTTTATGTGGGCGAGAGGGAGTCCGGAGCGTGGGATCGTATTATTTGATTACGACCCCTCAGGCGGCGGAAAAGTAGCAAAAAAACTCATGGAAGGGTTTGTTGGTGCACTCCAGGCTGATGCTCACCGGGGTTATGCGCAGCTCGATCATAAAAACCTAAAAAGGCTCGGTTGCATGATGCATTCGAGGCGTAGGTTTCACGAGGCTTTCATCACCAGCGGTAAAAAGCCAGGGATCGCGTCTGAAGCTCTTGCGATGTTTAAGTGGTTATACGGCAGAGAAGAAAAATATAAAGAAATGGGTCTCACTCCCACTGAACGAAAAGAAATCAGAGACAGAGAAATAGCTCCGTCTCTACAGACCATGAAAGAATGGATGGAGAGTAAAATTTCATCTGTACCGAAATCGAGCAAACTCGGAAACGCACTCCACTATTTCATCGCAGAGTACAGAGAACTGACTGCATTTCTCGCCGATGGCCGGTACGAAATCGATAATGGTTGGCTCGAGCGCACGATTCGGAAATTCGCGATTGGGAGAAATAACTGGATGTTTTGCGACACGGTCGATGGGGCAGAAGCTTCGAGTCTTCTCTACAGCCTCGCGATCACTGCAAAATTAAATGGAAAAAATCCATTCGAGGTACTCACCGAAATCTTCACCAGGCTCCCCGCCGCTGAAACAGGTGAAGATTATGAAGCCCTCGCTGAAATCCTACTTTCTCCGCATAACCCTCTATCTTGCCAGAAAAAATAGCGCTCCGGGAAGAGGGGCCGGATGGAGCGCTTACCTTCCTTCAAAGTATTTAGGGCCTCTTTCTGCGAGTTGTTCATTTTAATCGGTTTCATTTTCCGTCCTTCGCGCTGTTTGGCGCTGATTGATTGGTCTGTTTGGTTTCCTTCTTTTCGCCGGCACTCAGATCGATCACGCCCGTGGCGTTCCAGTGCCGACAAATCGCCTTAAGGTCATTCGCGAGTTTCACTCCGCGGCTTCGGAGAACGATGCCCTCCGCCCCGGGGTGTCTTTGCCGCTCTCCCTCGACTGGTAGACCCGCGTCCTTCAGCTTCTTCGAGAAGACCTCGAGCTTCATGTGACGATCGCCGT
>JBGSHQ010000196.1:0-6855 GCA_041752095.1 Bdellovibrionia bacterium | reverse complement strand
GAATCTGAGTACTTTCCAGTCGAGTGGTTTTTTAAGTTGATCCGCGTTTTTTTCTAGCGGCTTCTTGCTTGTTGTGGAGTCGTGTGGATCATGTCCACCCTTGACCTGCATGTCGGTCGCAGCATCTTCGACGGTATTAGCGAAGGGTCCAATTTGGTCGAGGGAGCTTGCGAATGCGACGAGCCCGTAGCGAGAAACACGGCCGTAGGAAGGCTTAAGTCCCACCACTCCGCAGTAGCTTGCGGGTAAGCGGATCGAGCCACCGGTATCGCTCCCTAAAGAAACCACGCAAAGGCGCGCGCGTACTGCGGTTGCGGATCCGCCGGAAGATCCACCCGGAATATATCCTGCGTGAGTGGGGTGTTCTACCGGACCGTAGGCAGAGTTTTCGTTCGAACCCCCCATCGCGAATTCATCGAGGTTCGTCTTACCGATAAAGACCGCGCCCGCTTTTTCAAGTCGATCGACAGCGGTACCCGTATAAGGCGGAATATAATTATCGAGCATCTTCGATGCGCAGGTCGTGCGAACCCCATCAATCACCATATTATCTTTTACGGCGAGCGGAATTCCGAGGAGCGGATATTTTTCACGGGGTACTTTTCCGGTCTCCGCTAAAATCTTTTCCGCGCGCTTCGCGGCTTCCATCGCACGCTCTTCGAGAAGGGTTAGATAAGCATTATGTTTCGAAGCTTTCGCGGCGGCGAGGGTGTCTCGCGCTAGGTCCGTCGGAGTGAGTTCTTTCCGATCGAAGGCATCATGAATGGCAGAGATCGTGGTGTATTTTTCGTTGAGTAACATTGTGTTTTTCCTTCGGCCTAGAGAATCGGCGGAACCTTAAAACCTTCGTAAAGGGTGTCCGGTGCAGGTCGAATCATTTTCGGTTTACCGTCTGCGGTCGTCATCGGCGGTACGATGACATCTTCACGCATCGGGGTTTCACTCTCGAGTGGATGATAGAGGGGCTCGGTGCCTTCGGGAATTTTTACGTTCGAAATTTGTTCGACGTAGCCTAGCGTCGTTTTCATCTGAGCCGCGTAGAGGGTTACCTCTGTATCAGTGAGATAAAGCCGCGCAAGATCAGCGACTTTACGTACCAGTTCTTCATTTACTTCGATTGGTTTACCCGGATTTCCCATCGCCCGATTTCCCTTTGATTCTGAGGTCTTTAGATGAGGTCTGAGATTAGACGAAGGAGGGTTGGGTTACAATGAGTGACGCTCTGGGTAGTTTCTGAATTTTTTACAATTAACGATGCGTCATCAAGCATGGCGCATAAAGTCAACGACAGAATACTGACGCATAAACGACAAAAAAATTGAATTTAACTCAGACCTTCGAATAGACCGACCGATGTGTAAAGAGATGCTTCTGATTCGTATATTCAAAAAAACCTTATATTCATTTGCTCTCTTCGCGTTGCTCCTCTCTCTTAATTCTGGTGCTGGCGAAGCACTTTTCGGCGTTGAATTCGAGTTCCAAAATGAAGCGACGATGGCAGCTGCAGATGAAGGAAAAGCAAGCAAGGCAGTTAAAGCGTATCAAGCATCCATGCTGGAGAAGATTAAATCCCTGTGCGAGAAGCGCGGTAATTGTACGGTTACTGAAAGTCTTCGAAGATGGGGCCAATCCATGGACTACGTCATCACCTATAGTGATGGATGGTCATGGCGTCTCAGTACTGACCCTGGCACTGTCGAAATCCAAACCGCGCCTACTACGATCGAAAAATATACGGAGATGGCAGACAGAATCCAAACAGATATCTTCGGAGTGGCTGAGGCGTCGGGACTTCACGCCAGTAAGGAAACTGGATCGGGACATATTCATATCGGTGTGGAATCGGCCTTCCAAGAAAATCCTCTCCATGTCAGGAATTTCATTGTTGATCAAGTGAACCACTCAGAACTTGCACTCGGGATATTCGAAGAAGATATCTCGAATGCTCCACCCCTCTCCGAATTAACGGCAAAGCAAAAACACGCTTTCAGAGAAGTGATCCAAGAATTTGATGATGGGAAAATAAAAACCTTAGTCGAACTCACGCAGTCGATAACGAGCCGGGTTTACTATGCCAATCTCAGTGGCTGGACGCCGACGGAAAAGTATCAAAACATTAACCTCACTCGCATTAACAGATACGCATACGATTTCGATCGCCAGACCATCGAAATTCGCGCGTTCAAAGCACAATCAAATGTCGAAGAGTTTTTAAAAGAAATCACCTTGCTCCAAAAGCGAATTGATTTTCTGCAGAAGAACGAAGGGCGCGTGGCCTTAGTACGGTCTATTGTGTCTCCGAAGGACGAACTCGAAGCGGCTCGAAGATTTTACCAGTTTGTTACGGAAACCGAATTGAAATGGGATGACTATAAGCAATTCGTAAAGACCCAGTTTAAGTAAGGACAACGATTTAAAGATGGGATGGAAAACAAAATTCCTCCGCCATACCGCTTTTACAAAAGAGGTGGCGGTCACGAAATACGATAAGCTGACTCAGTGTGGTCGACTCTTGAAGGTTTTCAGTCGATTCCAGCCCTCTCGGCTGCTCTATTTCGGTTATTAAAGATTCATAAACTGGCCCCCTAGATTGCGTATCTCGGCGTGAGCCTTTGGTTATGATAATTCACGTAGATAGCAAGGTGGTCCGTCAGTGATTCGCGTTTTTTCGTCGTACACCAGGTTCTTCTAAAAAGTCGATTCAGGTTTGCTCTCAGCATTGCGCAGGTATGATTCAGCGAGAAGAGTGGATCATACCCAATCTTTTTTAGTTCCCCCTGACCCGCAATGCATCCCCTTCGACCTTTAACCTGGATGTGATTTGCGTGGGGAAAATTCTGTTTTAAATAGCGTGGGTAATGCGGATTCTCATCCGACGTCCAGCAAGCATCCTTTTTTACGATGGGTTCTAAATCACTTAGAATTTTCTCCCAACCCACTCCTCTCTCATCAGGACGGGGACCATACTTCCGCCGCGCCGTATGCGCTAGGAGACCTTTTGCGGGCATTTGAGAGACTTCGAAACCCAGGATTTTACGGTGTTTTGGCTCCACTGCGAGAACGACACTTAAAGGTTTGCACTTACTGTGTTCACTTGTTTCTAGGTCATCGAACTGAACCGACTCGAGCGGATTTTCTGTAAATGTTTTTAAAAACTTACCCTGCTCAAGCCTTGCGCGTGCTGCAAGAAATTTCATTCTCCTGACGACTGTCTTTCGGTTCACACCGAGTAGAATCGCAGCTCGTCTTTGAGAGACACCAGAGCAGAGGAGTTCTAGAAGTGGAGCATTCACGCGTCTCTTTTTTTGATAATAGGTATCGTTGCCAGTTGCAGAGGAAAAATAAGTCTCGCACGACCTACAATAAAACCGGTTGATCCACCTACTATCCGATTTTCTGTAGAAGGAGCCATTTCGGAGGATGAGTCTTGTTTCCGGATTTCGATTCTTTGAGTTTTCGTTCGAAGAGCACTGTTTTGTTGGGCATTTTGGTTTCATAGCCCCCTTAAAAAGCAAGATGGGTACCTAAATCAGGGGGTTAGGCCATGTTCAATGTTATTCACTCAGATTTCTTTGGGGCCAGTTTAAATCGAACACGTAAACGTGCGCTTCATACGCTTTCGAGCACTCCCCTGCCCTACGATATAACTTAACTCACCCGACCCGCTATTTAGATTATTGATGATAGTCATGCGACTCCGAAAGTTTCTAGGATGACCGTGATGATCTAAATCCAGTTTCAAAGTATTCTCAGCATTCATACTGATTTTCTTTTCTACGGGATCAATAAAATCAATAGCAGCGGTCACAGAGTCCTCACCCAGAATACTTTCATCCGACGAGTTCGTAAAATCACCCGAAAACGTCGCTATAAATCTTAATAGCGGATACGGCGACTGACGAAAACCAATCGTAAAATTCCACGGCGTCTTACCTGCACTCACTGCCGTACATTCGTAGGTACTTTTAGAAAGGCGCTCTTCAATATCACCATCGACTGCATAAGCAAGCGAAGTAGAGAGGAAAGCTACAGTAAGAAGGATAGAGTGGATTTTATTTTTTGACATATTTTTTATTCAGTTCCCATTTACTCGCAAGATATTTTCGAAAAATACTTCACCCGCGAATGAGGTCGTCCGCCCATTTCAACCAGCGGATATACAATAGCCATATCGGCATCTCTGACATTCATATACCCGTCCACGATTACCTCAGAAAGAATGGTCGGATACTTCGCATGAGTCATCACGCTAAAGGGTGACTCTTGGAATGTTCGCGGAAACTCAGTAGACAGTTCAGCAAAGGTCTTTTTACTAAGTGTGAATTCAGTTGCTCGAACTGATTTTAGGTCAGTCAGTAGAAAACAGATTCTGTTAGCGAGCTTTTTATTGTTCCCAAGTAACCCGTACGCTCTAAAGGCCTGCCCATCGTAGGACGGATTGGTAATCTCGGTGGACGCCATTGCGCTGCCGAAAAATGTGCATGCAATCAAAAATGCTAAAAGGTATTTCATGGTCGATCTCATATATTTTTTATTAATCTGCACAAACCCGAATTTCGGAGGACATGCGCGGAATTTTTTTACATTACTGAACATCGTTTGAATCGATGATCAGGGATTTAGAGTTGACCAATGACATCATCTAAAAGGCTTTTTGCACTAAATGGCCACGAACCAGTTGAACCTAGAATCGTTTCAACTTCTTGAGTCTCATTGTTAATAACTTTCAATTGTGCTCTCGGCTTCATGTCCTGGCATTGGCTGAAAAATGTGCAACCTTCGTCTAGAACGATGCGGACAGTCTTATCAGCTGCTTTATGGTTCGTAACAAAGTACCCTTTTTCACGAAGTAGTTTTTCAGCTTTTTTACTTTTAATTTCTTTATGAGTTGGCATTTTGAGCACATGATCCGTCTCTCTAATTATGATGAGATTGACCTCGCTGGCAGATGCAGAAAATGCAATTAAGGCTAAATATCCAAGTAATACTATTTTCATAAAATTTCCGTTCTTAAATCCAAAGTTAAAACCACCTGGCTTGCGCCGCTATCATTCGATTTAGCGAGCAGTCATTACTCGCTTGTTTAGAGTTTTTGAACGCATTTCACGTCTTCAGTCCGTCCCGTTAGGAACAGCTTTCCGACGTATTCACCTTGTTCGTTCTGAATTGCCGAGACTTCGAACTCATTGCTTCCGCCTGGTGAGAGGCGAAGGGAGAACGCGAGGGCATTTTTAGTCATACAAAATTGTTCGATCTTTACGTCGAAACCGTACTTTTTTCCATCGTCGATCGTGTAATTTGCGTACGGGGAAGAAACATCCGTCTGCCCAAAGGACGCCAACATCGTTTTGGATTCACAAACGAGTGTCCCCGCAAATGATTGAGTCGCGATGAGAGCCGAAATTAGTATCATTAATTTTTTCATAAAATTTGTCCGTTCTTAAATTCAAAATTTTTATTCCCTGGCTTGCGCCAAAATCATTCGATTTAGCGAGCAGTCATTGCTCGCTTGTTCAGCGATAAACTTTCACGCTAGAGTGATTACTCATATGGATGAGGTTCGGCGTTCCAGTCTTCTGATCAACGACATACTTCAGGCCTGAGCCGTCCTCGACAACACACCCACCGATCGATTTCACGTTTGAGTGGTTATTCATCTGGATAATCATTGGAGCGCCGGAAGTGGGATTAACCACGTACTTCAAGCCATTCTGCTCTACGATACAGTTGCTCAATACTTTAACTTTCGCGTGATCATTCATTTGAATAATCGACGGCTCATTACTCGAGTTATCAAGTACATACTTGATCCCATTTTGCTCGACGATGTCGGCATGAGCGAAAGAATTGAATGTCGTCATCGCGATAAGTACTAAAGTATTTTTTTTCATAGGTTTTCCTCAAGTGTTCAAATCCAAAATTTTAATTCCCTGGCTTGCGCCACTATTATTCGATTTAGCGAGCAGTCATTGCTCGCTTGTTTAGGGTTTAGCAAACATGCCGTTTGCTTTGATCTCATAGCCACTATCGAGCATTTGCTTGACGAGCACGATCTCGCTCTCTGCATTGATTTTGTCTTCTTTTTTTGTACAGTCCACTGTCCACCGGCTGCCTGTGAAATAGGCTTTATCGCAAACTTCCGCCGCGAATGCTTGAGTTGCCCCCGACGTCAGCAAAATCGAAAATAGAATTGCCTTCATAAAAATCTCCCGTCTTTTAGACCAAAATTAAAATTCCCTGGCTTGCGCCGCTATCATTCTATTTAGCGAGCAGTCATTGCTCGCTTGCTAATTCCAATTTACCGCTGAGTGCAGTGACCGAACGACCATCCAACCGTTAACTTATGATTCCGGTTCATGATGAGTGACACGAAGGTGTCGTGATCAACTTCGTTTTCAGAAGCGGAGGAAAGTTCGGCGTACGTAACTTTATTTCTTCTATCGTTATTAGTAATCTTCGCAACCTTTCCATTCACGGCGTGGATCACACGGAGTTCCTCAGATTCGTATTCACCGAGGTTATACGCGAGTCGGAACGTGATCTTATTCGACGCGATGGTAACAGCACTTGAACATTCTTCACCTTCACCCCAGAAGGATGTGCTGTCTCCATATAGACCGCGAATCTCGGAGGCGGCTTGCTTTAAGCTGATGGACTCAACTTCTGTGGCGAAGGTGGAAAGAGAAAAGAGGGCAACTACGAGAGTCAGGGTCTTCATAATAGCATTCGACATATCAAAAACCTTTCGATTGGAAAAAGTGATATTGTCCCAGTTTCGTAGGAGATGATTCTCCAAGCACTCTGCCGGGACGGTTATTAACAGAGCTGCAAACTACAGCATTATAACTCACTGCG
>JBGSHQ010000195.1:0-4128 GCA_041752095.1 Bdellovibrionia bacterium | reverse complement strand
ATCTCGGAGGGACGGTAAAGCGTCTTCAGCCGGACGAAAAGTCATACGTCTACGACGAAACTCGTTTTCCAGGCGGCAACGGTGTTAATGCTGCACGCATCATCAGTAGGCTCGGCGTCCCTGTCGTGGCCGGAGGCTTTTTAGGAGGCGGAGTTGGGGATGAGTTTGAGAGTTTACTCAAAAAAGAAGGAGTGCGACATCGATTTATAAAAATTAATGGAACAACTCGCATTAGCGTAACGGTTACTTCTGTGAGTACCCATCGGCAAACTCGACTGAGTTTTTCAGGCCCGCATGTCTCTACTGACGAACAAGACCGTCTCATGAAAGACATTTCCAAACTACAACCGCCGACACTACTGATTATCGGAGGGAGTCTGCCGCCCGGCGTGGCGTCCTCTTTTATTCGCAAGCTGATTCAGAAGGCGTTATCAAACGGCATTTCATCCGTTGTCGACATTCCAGGATCCACGCTGAGGAAGATCATCTCGGCGAAACCCATTTTTATAAAGCCGAACCTGGTAGAGTTTCAGGAACTGGTGGGCCAAAAAGTTAGCGCCTGCGAATCCGTTCTTAAATGCGCTCGATCATTAACGAAATCTGTTCCGCTCATTTGTATTTCTTCCGTAGAAGGGGGAGCACTATTACTCACGTCGTCCCGTGCGTGGTTCGGGACACTTCCAAAAGTGAAAATAAAAACTACGGTTGGGGCGGGTGACTCAATGGTCGGAGCGATCAGCGCCGAACTTTGGACACGGAAAATCATCACGAGAGATGCCGTAGATTCGCTCGACATCGTTACCGGCGCATCTCTTCTAAGGCATGGGCTTGCCGCCGCCTGCGCGACGCTCACAACTCACGGTACGGGCCTCGGAACTGAGGCGTCGATTCGTCATTATCTGCCACTGATTTCAGTGACTCCATTAGGAAACATTCTGTGAGGAGTGACTGGCTTTGCGATAAACTTCAATCTCGTCTCGAATGTACTGTTTGCTTGGTCGTTATTGCATAAAACACGTTCTGTTGATGCTTTCCCGATGGCTAAGAGTTGATTCAGCTTCTTACCTTGAAGGGAACGAAACCCTTCCATCTGCGAAGTTTCAGGTAGTACGGGAATAGTCCGATCTTCTCCCAAGTCAAGAAATTCAATAAAGATGAACATTGAGATCAAGCCAAATTTAAATTTCGATCTACATGGCATGCGATCTGCATTATCAAGACATTTGGCATTCTCAAGCTGAATATGGGGCATTTTTCCCTAGTGATAGCCTGTTTTGTCACGGGACTTCGGAGCACTCGAACAAAGGTGCCTAAAGACCAAACTCGATTTTCCAAGAAAGGATTTCGGTATTCGCTTGAATTTACCCAACCACTGCACGGAATACCCGATCAAGGGAGAGATCTTTAGCGTCGAAAGACTGGAAGAATTCGCAGGATATCTGGCAGCGGAACTCAAGTTCAGTGACAATCCCAAAGTCACGCAGTCGTTGTTACCCAGGATGCGAGAAAACGGAATCAAGCTCCTCGCAGCGTACCGCGCACTGAGCGACGCGATTCATAGGAAGGAAAATCTTCCACCTGCAGCCGAGTGGCTTACTGATAACTTTCATATCGTCGAAGAGCAGCTACGAGAGATTCAAGAGGATTTGCCTCCTGCATTTTATAAGGAACTTCCAAAAATTACTCATGGAAATCTTACGGGATACCCCAGGGTCTACGCTATTGCGCTCGCTCTCGTTGCGCATCTGGATAGTAAACTGGAACCTGATACTATCCGAAGATTCGTCGATGCCTACCAAAATATTTCTCCACTTCGAATCGGAGAACTTTGGGCTCTTGCAATCACTTTGAGACTGATATTGGTCGAAAATTTACGACGTATATCGGTTCGGATTGTGTCGGATCATGAACAAACTCGTCGCGCGAATCTATTTGCTGATCAGTTGCTGGAGTTAGCGATAGCGGGCGACAAAGATAAATTTAAATCCGAGATCACCGAACTTTCTTCTTCTTGTTGCCATACTCTGGAGGAAGATTGTGCTTATTTTGGTCAAATCTCTAAACGCCTCCGTGACCAAGAGCCCGAATTGTTGCCTGCTTTGGAGTTCCTTGAGCAGCTATTGAGGCAAAAAAACTCTTCAACGGAGCATGTGGTTGAACTCGGACATCAATTACAGGCATCCAATCAGATAACCGTAGCAAACACCATTACGAGTATGCGGCTTCTTTCTAATATGGATTGGAGCATCTTCTTTGAAAGTATTAGTCGAGTGGACCGAATTCTAGAGAAGGACGCTGTTTACTCGAGGATGGATTTTAAAACCCGTGATCGATATCGTCATGTTATCGAGAGGATCGCAAAAAAGACGAAAATTTCCGAATTAACGATCGCAGAGAAAGCGATTGAACTATCGAGTGAAAGAGTATCTGGCGATACTCTTGATGCAAGAAGATCGCATGTCGGTTACTTCCTTATTGGAGATGGGTTGTCTCTGCTCGAGAGCTACTTTCACTGCGAACGAAAGTTAAGCTTCCAGCATTTTTCCACTTTATATCCAAATTTGGTTTACTTCGGCTATTTTGGAATATTTCTAATGGGTCTCTGTGTGTTTCCCATTTACTACTCGTGGCAAAACTCGAGCTCTATCTTCGCTCTGATTGGCATTGGGGTTCTCATCCTCGTGCCCTGCAGTAGTCTTGCTCTTAGTCTTTCCAATTTTATTTTGACACATGTCATTCGTCCCGCTCTTTTGCCGAAGCTCGACTTATTAGACGGAATACCAAAAGAGGGGAGGACCCTGGTGGTCATTCCTTGCATGCTTTCCAGAACTAGCGTGCTCAATGACTTGCTAGAAAAACTTGAAGTGCACTACTTAGGAAATCATGATCCCGAAGTGTATTTTGGTCTCCTGACAGACTTTACCGATGCACCGACGGAAGTCACACCGGAAGATGACAGAAAGCTTAAGGCGGCCGTCGATGGCATTTCGCGATTAAATAAGAAATATTCGCGCGTTGCAGCCGACCGAAAACTTAAAAATCGTTTTTTTCTCTTTCACAGGTCTCGCCAGTGGAATGCCTCAGAAGAGGCTTGGATGGGTTGGGAGAGAAAGCGCGGGAAAATTCACGAATTTAATCTCTTACTCCGAGGCGATAAGACCACGAGTTTCGCAGTCGTTACGGCACCTTTAGGTCTTTTGCCATCCGTCCGGTTTGTCATCACGCTCGATGCCGACACTCAATTACCGAGAGACTCCGCACGGAAACTCATCGGAACGATTTTACACCCATTGAATAAGCCCTATTTTGATCATTCGGTCGGGCGAGTGACGAGAGGATACGGTATTCTTCAACCGCGGATAGGAGTTTCACTCGAAAGTTCTTCCCGTTCCTTTTTCGCGAAGGTGTTCTCTGGATTTACAGGAATTGATCCTTATACCACTGCGGTGTCGGATGTTTACCAAGATCTATTTCAAGAGGGAAGTTACACTGGAAAAGGGCTTTACGATGTTGATGTATTTCAAGCTGCCCTCGAAAATAGAATTCCCGAAAACAGGGTCTTGAGCCATGACCTTTTCGAGGGTCTATACGCGCGTGTTGGCCTTCTCACGGATGTTGAGTTATTGGATGATTTTCCTAAGACGTATCAGACCTACTTCACGAGACAGCATCGATGGACACGCGGGGATTGGCAAATCGGTGCCTGGATTCTTCCGTATGTTAAAGATGGAAGTAATCGGTGGATCCGGAATCTGTTACCTTTTATTTCGCGATGGAAGATTTTCGATAATCTCAGGCGAAGCCTCGTCTCGTCAGCGATACTTGCCTGGCTTGTTTGCGGTTGGATCATTTTCCCTGGATCTCCTTGGTTTTGGTCTATCTACGCTTTGTTTCTGCTCGTATTGCCCTGTTTTTTTCAATGTGGATCCGGGGACGTCTCTAATAAATTGAGACAAATAGGTACCAATTTAGTCCAGGCGGGGCTTTCTGTTGTTTTCCTTCCTTCCCAAGCCAGTAGTCAGATCGATGCGATCTTTCGGGCACTCTACCGCCAATGGTTCTCGCGCACGCATTTATTGGAATGGGCCCCCGCTGTTCATGTTGAAAATAATCATCTTAAACTTGGTC